>NZ_LYRQ01000072.1:0-17003 GCF_001661605.1 Pseudoalteromonas sp. MQS005
TATCTACTCGGTAAAATATTGAAGCATAGATAAAATGCTAAATTTAATAAATAAAGTGTTTTATAATAAAAATATTACAGTTGTATTTTATTTGTAACAAACAAATGGGGTACACTATGTAAGTATTTTGGGTTAAGTGTATTTTGTGGTCGCTTAATCCAAAATTAAAATAAAAAAGCAATTAAAAGTTTATTTAACTACACGGGAAAATAAAATGAAAATTCAACTTCGCAAAACAGCTCTATCACTTGCTATAGCAGCATGTGTTGGTGTGAGTGGTGCTGCAATTGCAAACGAAACAACCTCTGCAATTAAAGGTCAAATAAAGGGTCCTAACGGTAACCCTGCTGCAGGAACTAAAATTACTATTTTACACGTTCCTTCAGGCTCTGTTAAAACAACTGAAGTAAATGACGCTGGTTACTTTACTGCTAAAGGACTTCGTGTTGGCGGCCCTTACAAAGTAATCGTAGACTCAGACATCTACGCTGACCAAGAGTTCAATAATATTATCTTGAACATTGGTAGCGACTACCCTGTTAATACTTCACTTGAAAATATCTCAGATGTTGAACAAATCGTAGTAACTGGTCGCCCTATTAGCACTATGTCTGGTGGTACGGGTCCTGCTTCAACATTTACATTAAGCGATCTTGAAAATCAACCAGCTATTAACCGTGATTTAAAAGATATTATTCGTATTGACCCTCGAGTTGCTATCGATGATAGCCGTGGTTCAATCAACTGTGGTGGTGGTAATCCACGTTTTAACAGCTTAACCCTTGATGGCGTTCGTATGAACGATAACTTTGGTTTAAGCTCAAATGGTTACCCTACTATTCGCGCTCCGTTCTCTTTTGATTCAATCGAGCAAGTAGCGGTAGAATTAGCCCCTTTTGATGTTCAATATGGTGGTTTCACATCATGTAACATTAATGCAGTTACCAAATCTGGCGGCAACGACATTCACGGTGGTGTATTCTACGATTACACTAACGATTCGATGAAAGGTGATAAGATTGAAGGTAATGACGTTGATAACGGTGATTACAGTGAAAAACGTTATGGCTTTAATGTTGGTTTACCGCTAATTAATGACACGCTTTTCTTATTCACTTCTTACGAAAAACTTGAAGGTGTTAAACAGTTTAACTATTCATCTTTAGTATCGTCAGCAGACATCGAGCGTATTAAACAAATTACACGTGATGTTTATGGTTACGAAGCCGGTGCAACACCAGCAAGCTCACCAGTAGAAGATGAAAAAATCTTAGTGAAGCTAGATTGGAACATCAACGATGACCACCGTGCTAACCTAATTTATAACTACAATGATGGCTTTACTTTATCGCAATCAGATGCAGATGGTGATGAGCTCGCATTTGACAGCCACTTTTATGAGCAAGGCGCAGAGTTCACTTCAATCGTTGCATCACTTTACTCTGATTGGAATGACAATTTTTCAACTGAAGTTCGTTTAGGTAAATCAGAGCTTGACGCTCGCGTTCAATCTTTAGACGCAGCAAGCGGTTTTGGTGAGTTCCAAATCAGCACTAACGACGCTACTGTGTACGTTGGTCCTGATGACTCTCGTCAATCAAATGATTTAAACTACGATACCACAACAGCTAAATTCTCGGGTACCTACTACCTTGATCAGCACACGATTACCGCTGGTTTTGAGTATGAAAAGTTAGAAGTATTTAACCAATTCGTACAACATACTGAAGGTGAATGGCGCTTTGCATCTATCGATGCTTATGAGCAAGGCATTGCTAGTGCAGTATTTTACAATAATGCAGCAGGCACAAATGATCCTACAGATGCGGCTGCTAGCTTCGCTTATTCACAAAATACATTCTATGTACAAGATGAATACAGCTTTTCAGATATCGATGCATCATTAACATTTGGTCTTCGTTACGATAGTTATTCAAGCGATGATAAACCTACTTTCAACCAAAACTTTACTGATCGTTACGGTTTTAGCAATCAGTCAACTTTTGATGGTATTGATTTAATTCAACCACGTGTTGGTTTTGAGTGGTATGCAACAGATGCATTAGAAGTACGTGCAGGTGTTGGCTTGTTCTCAGGCGGTAATCCAAATGTATGGTTATCTAACTCATACTCAAATGACGGTATTACAAATATTAGTGCTAACCAGTTTGGTAGCGTAGACTTATTTGCTCCTGAAAACGTTACAGTTACAGGTGCGGGCCCAGGTTTTGATATTCCAAAATCTCAGTTTGATAAGGTAGCTAATACGCCAATCGGTTCAGGTGATGGTACTGTTAACGCTGTTGATCCTAACTTTGAAATTCCATCAGAATGGAAATATTCAGTAGGTGCAACCTACACTACTGAAAACGATTATGTTATTGCTTTAGATTACCTTTACACTGATAAACGCGATGCAGCGACATTACAAGATATCGCACTTCGCCCTACAGGTGAAGTTAGCTTTGACGGTCGTCCTTTGTATGAATCAATTGAAGGTCGTGATGGCGAGCTTTTATTGACTAATGTTAACGGCGATAGCGGTTCATCATCAATCATTTCAGCAGCAGTGAGCAAAGCGTTTGATAATGGCGTTAGCGTTCAGTTCTCATACGCTTACACTGATGCAGATGATGTAAACCCAATGACTAGCTCTGTAGCCAGCTCAAACTACGGTAACCTAGCAACATCAAACCCAGGTAACCCTGGCGTAGCATCATCTGATTACGAAATCCCACATCGCTTTACATTAAACCTAGGTTATAAACACGAGTTCTTCGATGGTTATAACACCCGCTTTAACCTATTTGGTGAAGCATACAAAGGTTTACCATATAGCTTTACTTACAAGAGCAATCGTGACACCGGTGCGGGCGATATTCAATTTGGTGACGACAATTCAAATGGCGCGCGTCAATTATTGTATGTACCACTTGAAAATGATCCAAACGTTGTCTACAACATGAGTGCGGATGAAATCAATGAGTTTAACGACTTTATTGCATCTGAAGGCCTTAAACGTGGTGAAATCACAGGTCGTAACCAACAAAACTCTGATTGGTTCGTGAAATTTAACTTTAAAATTACTCAAGAAGTACCTGGCTTTATGGATGGCCATAAAGGTGAAGCATTCTTCGTAATCGATAACTTAACGAATATGTTAAACGATGATTGGGGTGTATTAAGAAAAGGTTCTTTCGTGGGTAATAAGATGGTTGAAATAAATATTAATGACCAAGGTCAATACGTTTACTCAAACTTCAGTGCACGTAGTGCTGAACAGTCTGTACAACGCGATGCCTCTTTATGGGAAATGCGTGTAGGTGTTCGTTACACGTTCTAATTTGATTGATTAAATTAGTGTATTTAAAAGCCCACTTTGTGGGCTTTTTTATGCCTGTAATTTATTTTTTAATTTATCAAAAATTGCGATTAGCTGATGCTGTTCAGCATCCGACAGGCAGCTTAATAATGCACGCTCCCACTGCAATGCTTGTGGCGTTATTTTTTCATATAAAGCCATGCCCTTATCACTTAGCATCAAAAATGCAGCGCGCTTATCATGCTTATTTAACTCGCTATAAATAAGCCCTTCATCAATTAGCGTTTTTACTGCCCTTGATACTGTCGACTTATCCATATCCGCTTGAGTACATAGCTGCTTTGCTGTGCTTTGCCCAGATTGTGCTAAATTAGCGATTATTCGCCACTGAGGAATAGTTAAGTCAAACTCTTTTTTATAAATACTCGAAAAATCATTACTTACCAGTGTTGCTAAGTGTGTTAATTGGTAAGGCAAAAATGTCGTTAAATCTATTTTCATATTGAATCACTTATTTATTTACATACGACTTTTATTTGTTCACTTTTATTTACAAGGGTCATAATCAGTGTGTTTGATATTAGTCTCACTTGAGAGTATCTTAGCGTAAATAACAAAAATATAACACTCCCCCACTTTCACAGGAGTCAGTAATGGCGACACAATTAAACTATATGACCGGCTTTGGTAATGAATTTGAAACCGAAGCGCTGCCTGGTGCATTACCGATTGGGCAATTTAGCCCGCAAAAAGTAAAATACGATTTATACGCAGAGCAATTTAGTACCACTGCCTTTACTGCTCCGCGCGCCGATAATCGCCGCACGTGGATGTACCGTATTCGTCCATCAGTTGTGCAAGGTGATTACACAGCCATAGACAATGGCTTAATTAGAACAGCGCCTATTACTGAAGTGCCAACGCCGCCCACCATGCTTCGTTGGGATCCCATTGATATACCAGCAGCACCTACTGATTTTATTGATGGCTTAATCACTATGGCTGCAAATGGCAGCGCCAATGGGCAAGCCGGTATTGGCATTCATGTTTATGTCGCCAACAAATCAATGGACAAGCGCTTTTTTTATAACGCCGATGGCGAGATGTTATTTGTACCACAACACGGCGAGTTATTACTTAAAACAGAACTCGGGCATTTAAGTATTAAAGCCGGTGAAATTGCGGTCATTCCGCGCGGCATTAAGTTTCAGGTTCAATTATTAACTGACACAGCCCGTGGGTACATTTGTGAAAACTACGGCCATGCTTATGTTCTTGCTGAGCGCGGTCCTGTGGGCGCAAATGGTTACGCTAACGACCGCGACTTTCAATATCCAGTAGCGGCTTTTGAAGACATCGAAGGCGAATTTGAACTGATTGCTAAATTTAATGGCAATATGTTTCGTTGTGATATTGGTCATTCTCCTCTTGATGTTGTTGCTTGGACAGGTAACAGTGCGCCTTACAAATACGATTTGGCTCGCTTTAATGTCATGAATACCGTTAGCTTTGATCACCCCGATCCATCAATTTTCACGGTACTAACCTCGCCATCAGGCACTGAAGGCGTTGCAAATATCGATTTTGCTATTTTTCCACCGCGTTGGATGGTCGCTGAAAACACCTTCCGCCCACCTTATTATCACCGCAATATTATGAGTGAGTTTATGGGTTTAATTGAAGGCGTTTATGATGCAAAAGAGCATGGTTTTGTACCAGGAGGGATGAGCTTACATAATTGTATGTCGCCGCATGGTCCTGAGGCGGATGTATTTGAAAAAGCGTCAAATGCGGACTTAGAACCACAACGCTACGATAATACACTGGCGTTTATGTTTGAGTCACGTTATGTGATATCGCCAACTAAATACGCATTAGAAGGTAAAGAGCGCCAAGCTAATTACACTGACTGCTGGCGCACAATTAAAAAACACTTTAACGGCAATCAAGGGTAATTAGATTATGAAGCTTTATACTTATTTTCGCTCATCTGCAGCGTATCGTGTGCGCATCGCATTAAACCTAAAAAATATTGATCACCAGTTGGTGCCGGTAAACTTACTAAAATCAGAGCAACAAAGCACAGATTACTTACAGAAAAACCCCCAAGGACTTTTACCTGCTTTAGAAACAGAAGGCGGCGTATTAGGTCAATCTCTAGCAATTTTAGAGTACCTTGAAGAGCAATACCCTGAAACACCATTACTGCCTGGTAATGCATGGCAAAAAGCACATATTCGCAATTTAAGTTATGCAATTGCGTGTGATATTCACCCGATTGATAATTTACGTGTGCTTAAGTATTTAAGTAGTGAACTCAATGTTGATGATGAAGCAAAAAATAAATGGTACCGCCACTGGGTTGAAGTGGGTTTTGAAAAAATAGAACGCATGCTCGATAGTAAAAATACATTTTGCGCAGGCGAGTCACCAAGCTTAGCTGATGTGTGTTTAGTACCGCAGGTATTTAATGCCATTCGTTTTAAAGTAGATATGGCTGCCTACCCTAAAATAGCAGCCATATATCAGCGTTGTAATGAGTTGGCAGCCTTTATTGATGCAGCCCCTGAAAATCAACCTGATGCAAACTAATAGAGTAAATTAACTTTTAAGTGCACTGTGTATTACCGTCACATGCTCAATTAAATCTAAGCCCAGTTCGGTTAAATAACCGCCATCTGGGCTATCTATAACCCCTTTATCGAACAAACGTTGTGCTGCGCTTAGTAAGGCGGGTTCAGCGTCTGAATGAAGTTTAATTCCCTGCATTTTGCTCTCGCGTGGAAATTTTGCTAGTAGTGTAAATTCGTCAATCATCGTTTGATTAAATAGCATATCTGTTCACCTTTTTATTGTTCTGTGTTTTACTTATGTTGTCTTACTTACCCTAGCATGTTTTTTTGCTAAGTGTACTTATTTTAAACACTGGAGGTTTTTGATGCGTTATTATTTTACTTCGTTTATTACTGTTTTATGCTTGTGTTTTTCAGCTTTAAGCTTCGCTAGCACAATAAAAACGCTTCCTATTGTTGATGCTACCCAGCTTATAAACACTAGCACTGAGTGCTGGTATGATAATAAACGTTACAGCGAAGGAGCTATACTGCAGGTTCACTCAGTTACGCTTATTTGTGCTGCAAAGTACCCCCAACATAACAACAGTCAATTGATTTGGCTAAAGCTTGATAAGCAAGGTAACCTTATTTACCCCAAGAAGCCTGCAACTATTACTGTAAATTAATCAAGATTAACAATCTGGAATCTGCCAGCCATCTCCAAACTATTAAGATGCGGTGGGATACGTTACAATACATGCAGTTTAAAAAAGCAGTGTGACTATGAATAATCAACCAAAAAACCCGCTACATGGGATAACTTTAGAGCAAATTCTTGTAGAACTAGAGCAACGTTTAGGCTTTAAAGCAATGGGTGAACAAGTAAACATAAAATGCTTTACTGATTCTCCGAGTATCAAATCAAGCTTAAAATTTTTACGTAAAACCCCATGGGCAAGAGATAAAGTAGAAGCACTTTATATTCATACCATGAGTAATAAACCGCTACGAAAACCCAGAAATAAACCAAAACTAACAGAGCCCACGCAACCTGATACATCAGATTTTGTATGGCCCTCTATTAAAAAATAAATGAGTGCTAAATGGCGTAATATTTACGCCATTTTTAGTCACTTAGTTTTGTTCTTGGCATATTACATTCAATGAAGCAGGGTGAATACTCACTACCACTTTATCGGCAGATTTAACCTCACCATCAATTACATAATCTAGCGTTTTATCTGCGCTTATCTCTACACGTTTTGCGTTAGTATAATGCGAGTTAATAGCAAAATGTGTTTGCGTGATACTGCTAAACATTAGCTCAGCAATACTCAATACTGTGGTTTCATTGTCTTTGTTTGGCGTTAACCAGTTTACGTCTAATAATCCATCACGGTGGTCGGGTTGTCCCCCACCTTGGGCTAAAAGGGTTGTAAATGGGGCAGCATTAGCGACAATAAAGCTATTTGTATTAATAGCTTCAGGCTCATTATCATCGAGTTTAACCATCAGCTTTTGCGCTTTATTCTCGCCAAAGGAATGTAAAAAACCATTTAAATAAGCAAGCTGGCCAGATTTATTTTTCGACTCTCTATCTGCTTTTTCAATCATTGCATGCTCAAAGCCAATGCCAATTAGCAATAACATCAAATCGTTATTACAATATGCGGTATCGATCAGGTTTGTCTGACCATCAATTATTAAATCGCACGCTTGCTCAACAGGAATAAATTTAGATTTTATTCCCATCAGCACATGGGCCAACGCATTAGCTGTCCCCAACGGTATAATTCCTAATCGACAAGACGTACCCACTAAAACACTGGCAACCTCAGTGACTGTGCCATCTCCACCGCAGGCAATTATAATATCAGGCTCGTGCTCTATAGCTTGTTTAGCCAATGTAATGCCGTTTTGTTCCGGTGTAGTTTTTAAAATGGTTAAATCATAATAAGCAGATAAACGTGTAACGATTAAATGCTCTTTTTCAGACCATAACTTAGTGCCTGATACAGGATTAGCAATTAAATATGCTTTATTTTTTATCAGTAGCTCCCCCCTGCGATGGCGCTTAACTAAATGGCGTAATTGGCGTTTATTAAGATTGGCTGTTTCACGTGTTTCTTTGATTTGAGCAAGAATGTCATGTACATCAGCTTCTTTATTTTGACTCAATAAATACGCTGCCATAACAAAAACCGAACGTCCGCGACCTAATGCACAATGCACCACAACACGACGGTCTTTCTTTATATGGTGATGGATCCAGTTAATTGCCTGGTTTAATTGCGAGTGAGTAGGCACGCTATGATCAAGAACAGGAATGTTTAAATAACTAATATTTTCTTGGGTAGATGTCCACTCAAGTCCATCAAATTCACAAGTCACATCTAAAATAGCGGTAATGCCATTTTCTTTTAATGTATCTATATCAGAGGGAAACAAACGACATGCTAAAAATAAGTTATCGTTTATTTGTTGAATTGGGGGTACCTTATCGTGTTTGCGTGACCATGCATTATAAATTTGTGCACCTAACAAAAAAGGAACAAATGCCCAACGAATGTAAAAAGGGATAACGCCATTTTCTCGCTTTCTGAATATTTTCCCCGCATTAAAAAAATAAGCACCGCTGACCAATATCAGCGACAGCGCCGTCCAAAAAAATGCAACCGCGAAGTAAACAGAATTAACCTTCAATCCCAGTACTATAAATACTAATGCTGTTACAAGATAACTGACTGCAGCCCACATGTGCTCTCCTTTAAGTTGGCAGCGCCATATTAGCGCCTTTAATATAGTCCTAACTTGCAAATAATACGCCAAAAAAGCAATTTATCTTGTTTATTGTCGTTTCGCCACCGGCGTCGATATCACATCAATTGGCTATAACCCACTGTTAATCATTGCTTTTTTAATATGAAAAGGAATGACTTCACGCTAAAACATCGTACTCAGTTTTTATTGATTACGCTTAAATAAAAGCAGCTTAATTTATATAACTCTTTCATATTTACAACAATATCAGTCAAATATTCATAGTTATTTAATGCTTCAACTTATTATTTATCAAATGGCATAAGTAATGTTTTCATCGCTGGGCGCAGTGCAATCAATACGGTTTCCTCGGTCAATTCAGGAAATAACATTTTTCGTAATAGCAGTCCGGCCATCACTGAGAAAATCACATTAATGCGGCTTTCGAGTTCTTGCTCTGAATGTGATTTTATTAAACTACTTTCACTGACTAATAAATCACGCATTCTGTTACGTGCTTGCGTATCAGCCTCGCGTAGTAATAAAGCGACTTTTTTGTTTCTACTGGCCTCTGCCATCATGTCTAAGTCAACTACGCAGGCCCCCGTGTCCATATGACGCTGCACACCATGGTGTAAGCCATCAAGTAACACTGTTAAAATATCGCCAGGTTGATCTTCAAACTCTTGAAATATGGAAAACATTTCTTCCATATCTTGTTCAATAATACTTTCAATTATGGCTTCTTTACTTTCAAAGTAATTATAAATATGGCCGGCACTCATCCCTGCTGTTTTAGCTATTTCTGCCATACCTGCGCCATGGTAACCTTTGCGACGAAAACAATCAGCAGCGGCGGTTAATACCTGCTCGCGACGCGCTTGTGCTTGCACCGGATCTAGGTGTTTTTTATTTTTAGGTTTCATTTGAAACTCCAGTATCGAGTCTCTCAACTCGAAATATTTAGCGTTTACTGCTTTGATCACAAAAAATAAACGCTAAACGGGCATTACTTTAATCACGCATAAAACCTTTTATTGTTAACAGGCTTTATGCGTACTAATTTACTTAACGGTTGAAGTAGTGGTCTGCCAGCCACCGCCAACCGCTTTGTATAAATTGATTTGGCTTGCAAGCACAGCTTGTTGTCCCGTGATCAATTGCTGCCTTGCGCTATACCAAGTTCGCTGAGCGTCAAGCACTTGTAAAAAGCTATCAACCCCTTTGTCGTAGCGCGCCTGCGATAATTCAAAGGTTGTCTTTCGGCTTTGTAATAACTCCTCAAGAGCCATTAACTGTGCGTTATAGCCTTCTCTATCCGCAAGTACATCAGCAACTTCACGAAATGCTTGCTGTATTTTTTGCTGGTACGTTGCTACAGCAACTTGTTGCTCTGCGTTAGCGACATCTAAATTTGCTTGATTTCGACCCATATTAAAAATAGGTAAATTTACCGATGGCATGAAGCTCCATGTGCCTGAGCCAGCATCAAATAAATTACTTAAATCACGTGATGCAGTTCCTGCATTGGCAGTTAAACTAATGCTCGGGTAAAACGCTGCACGGGCAATACCAATGTTAGCGTTAGCGGCTAACAGCTGATGCTCTGCTGCTTTTATATCTGGTCGCTGCGTTAGTAAATCAGAAGGTAAACCCACAGGCACACTAGGCAAGTCTAATAAATAATTTAATGATTTACTTGGCAGTAAATCCTCACCTACCGTTTTACCTACTAATAAATCAAGCGCGTTTTTATCGCGTTTCACTAAACGTTGGTATTTAGCAATATCAACTTTCGCTGTGGCTACCGTACTTTTAAGCTGTTCCAGCGTAATTTTAGAAGCGGCACCTAAATCAACACTTTTTTGGGTTAATGATAAGGATGCTTGCTGCGATGATAACGTCTCTTGTGCCAACGCTAACAACTGTTGATCGGTCGCGTAATTTAACCAGGCATTAGCAAGCTCTGCAATTAACGACACTTGCATGGTGTATTGGCTCAGTTGAGTTGAATAAAGCGTTTGTAATGCTTGCTCTGACTGATTGCGTACTTTACCCCATAAATCTAACTCGTAAGCCGTCATGCCTACCGTTGCACTGTATTGAGAACTTATTTGTGGTTGACCACTTGCTGATAAATCGCTGGGTAAACGCTGACGACTTCCTGATGCATTAAAATCCAGTGATGGATATAACGCTGAATCTTCAATCTGATACAAACCACGCACGCGCTGAACATTTAAAGCAGCTATTTGTAGGTCTTTATTATGTTCAAGACTTTGTGATATCAGTGTTTTAAGTTTTTCATCATTAAAAAACTGCTGCCATTTTAACGAGGACACCTGCTCATCCCCTGTCTCTGATGCATACGCATCAGGGATAGGTAAATTTAGCGCTTCTTGTTGAGGAGCTAACTGACATCCAGATAAAATTGCTAAAGTAAAAGCACTGAAACTGATTGCTCTTAAACTCATTATACTTCCTCCTCGGAGGTGGTTTTAGCCTTTCCTGAAAACAGTCTACGTACTAAAACAAAAAACAACGGTACAAAAATAACAACCAATGACGAGGCGGCAAGTGTTCCACCAATAATTGAAATACCTAATGCATTTTGTGCACCTGAACCAGCACTTGAGGCAATAGCTAATGGAAGCACACCACACACAAAGGCCATTGAGGTCATTAAAATAGGACGTAAGCGAAGGCGTACAGCGGCAATCGCCGAGTCAACTAAGCTTAAGCCTTCTTCCATTTTATGAATCGCAAACTCAACGATTAAAATGGCATTTTTAGAGGCTAAACCTATGGTGGTTAATAAACCCACTTGTAAGTAAATATCGTTTGATAAGTTACCCATAAAGGCGGCTACAATTGCACCAAAAATACCCAGTGGCACAATCATCATTACTGCAAATGGTACTGACCAACTTTCATAAAGCGCTGCTAAACATAAGAATACAAATAACAGTGATAATCCATATAACAACGGCGCTTGACCACCACTTGATCGCTCTTGATATGAAATACCAGTCCATTCAGAAGCAATACCTTGTGGTAACTGCTTAACTAAACGCTCCATTTCATCCATGGCTTGACCTGTACTGTAGCCTGGCGCTGCACTGCCTTGGATTTCCATTGCTGAAAAGCCGTTATACCTTTCCAAGCGAGGCGAACCATAAGACCAATAAGAACTAGCAAATGCTGAAAATGGCACCATATCGCCGTTTTTATTACGCACATACCATTTGTTTAAGTCCTCAGGCACCATTCTCGCATCGGCTTGACCTTGCAGATATACTTTTTTCACGCGACCACGGTCGATAAAGTCATTTACATAACTACTACCCCATGCTGTCGAAAGCGTACTATTAATATCACCTTGCGACACACCAAGCGCTTCTGCTTTTGCAAGATCAATATTCAGCTGTAACTCAGGCATATCTTCTTGCCCATTAGGGCGAACACCTGCCAATATTGGACTTTGACTCGCCATACCTAATAACTGATTACGCGCTTTTAATAGCTCATCATGACCTAAACCGACACGGTCTTGTAGAAACATATTAAAGCCATTTGCGGTTCCAAGTTCAACAATCGCCGGAGGTGGAAATGCAAATACAAAAGCCTCTTTAATCGTTGAAAAATACCCCATGCCTTTTCCTGCAACGGCGCCCACTGATAGGTCGTCACGTTGGCGCTCATCCCAGTGCTTTAAGCTAACAAAGCCAATTGCTGAGTTTTGTCCAGAGCCTGCAAAACTAAATCCTGTTACCGTAAAAATTGAACTAACGGCTTCAGATTGATCTTCTAAATAGTGGTTTTCAACTTTTTTAACCACTTCAAGCGTTTGCTCTGTAGTAGAGCCTGCAGGAAGCATTACTTGGTTAAACAAAATACCTTGGTCTTCATCAGGTAAAAATGCCGTTGGTAAGTTTGAAAAAATAGCCACCATGCCGCCTACAATTAATGCATAGCTAAGCAAGTAGCGCTTAGAATGTTTGATCATGCGGCCAACAAAACCTTGCGCACCTTTATTGGTTTTATCAAAACCACGGTTAAAGCCTGAGAAAAAACGACCAATAAAGCTACCATCGGTGTGAACATGGCTAGGCTTTAATAACGTAGCACACAGTGCGGGAGTTAAAATAAGCGCAACCAGTACCGACAGCCCCATCGCCGACACTAAGGTAATAGAGAACTGACGATAAATAACCCCAGTAGAGCCACTAAAGAATGCCATCGGAATAAATACAGCCGACAGCACCATCGCAATACCTACCAGTGCTCCTTTAATTTCATCCATCGATTTTCGCGTTGCTTCAACCGCAGAGAGCTTTTCTTCGGTCATTAAACGCTCAACGTTTTCGACAACAACGATCGCATCATCTACGAGTAAACCAATGGCCAGTACCATCGCAAACATCGTGAGGGTATTAATGGAATACCCAAAGGTAAATAGAATACCAAACGTACCTAGCAATACGACAGGCACCGCAATGGTTGGAATAATAGTTGCTCTGAAGTTTTGTAAAAATAAGTACATTACAACAAATACCAAAACGACCGCTTCGATTAGAGTATGTACTACTTTTTCGATTGATAATGCAACAAAAGGAGTGGTGTCATAAGGCACAACCGCCTCTAAACCTTCTGGAAAAAATGGTTTAAGTTCTTCAAGTGCATCTTTTACACCTTGTGCAGTATCTAAGGCGTTTGCGCCACTGGCTAATTTAACCCCTAAACCCGATGCCGGTTTACCATTAAAGCGCGCTACAACACCATAGTTTTCACCACCGAGTTCAACATCAGCAACATCTTGTAAACGCACTACCGAACCATCGCTGTTGGTTTTAACTAAAATATCTTTAAACTGCTCAGGTGTTTGTAATCGGCTTTGAGCCGTTACCGTTGCATTAAGCTGTTGACCTGCCAATGACGGCATGCCCCCGAGCTGACCTGCCGACACTTGCGCATTTTGTGCTTTTATTGCCGCAGAGATATCGTTTGGCGTTAGTTTATAGCTTTGTAACTTAGCCGGATCGAGCCAAATACGCATTGCATATTGAGAGCCGAACAATTGTACTTCGCCCACCCCATCAACACGCGCAACAATATCTTGCACGTTTGATGACACATAATCACCAATGTCAATGTTGGTCATACTGCCATCTTGCGATACAAAACCAACAACGAGTAAAAAACTAGACGATGACTTAGCAACCACAACGCCCTGTCGTTGCACTTCTTCAGGTAATAATGGCGTAGCTGTTGCTAGTTTATTTTGCACTTGCACTTGTGCAATATCAGGGTTAGTTTCTGCATCAAAGGTAAGAGTCAATGTTGCTGAACCACTTGATTCAGAGGTCGATGACATATACAACAAGCCATCTAAACCTTTCATTTTTTGCTCAATAACCTGGGTCACCGAGTCCTCTAAAGTACGCGCAGAAGCACCTGGGTAGTTAGCAGTAATCGTAATAGCAGGCGGTGCAATAGACGGATACTGAGCAACGGGTAAACTTTTAACCGCAATAATACCTGCAAGCATCACCACAATAGCCAGTACCCATGCAAAAATAGGCCTGTCGATAAAAAATCGTGACATGAAATTCTCCGTTATTGGCTGTTATTTGCTGATGACTGTACTTGTGATGCAGCAACCGGTGCGCCTGGGCGAATTTTCTGTAGCCCTTCCACAATCAATTGATCGCCATCAGCTAAACCGTCGGTTACCAACCAGTTAGCGCCCAAAGTACGCTCTACCTTTAATACACGGCTTTCAACGGTGTTGTTTTTGCTAACAACCATAGCCGTAGGTTCGCCTTTAGTATTGCGGCTAACGCCGCGTTGAGGAGCGAGAATTGCATTAGATTTCACCCCTTCAACAACCTCAGCACGTACATACATACCAGGAAGCAATAGTTTTTCAGGGTTTGGAAACTTAGCGCGTAACGTTACCGAACCCGTACTTGGGTCAACCGTCACTTCAGAGAACTGTAATGTTCCCTTATGAGGATACGCAGAGCCATCTTCCATAATAAGTTCAACATCTGTTTGCGTGGTTGAATCAACCCCTAAAGAACCCGATGCCAATGCTCTTTTTAGCTTGGTTAGTTCATTGCTTGATTGGGTTAAATCTACATAAATTGGATCAAGCTGAGTAACGGTTGCCAATGCTGTGGTTTGAGCTGCGCTGACTAGTGCCCCGACAGTGACACTTGATTTACTAATTTGACCGCTAATTGGCGAAGAAACATGACTATAATCAAGATTAATTTGCGCGCTTTGTAACTGTGCTTTTGCCGTTAATAGTTCTGCAGATGCTTGCTTGTATGCTGCATCGGCTTCATCAAAGTCTTGCTGGCTTACCGCTTTAATTTCTAGCAATTCTTTATAACGCGACGCTTTAGATTTACTGCTTGCAATACTAGCCTCTGCGCGCGCAACGGCCGCTTTGCTGGCTGCGAGTTCTGCTTCAAAAATGTCAGGATTAATTTGATAAAGCGCTTGGCCTTGCTCAACCTGTGTGCCTTCTTCAAATAACCGAGATTGAACAATACCACTGACTTGAGGACGAATTTCAGCAATTTGAAACGCACTAACACGCCCTGGTAATTCTTTTTTAAGTGTAATAGCTTGGCTTGTTAAGGTGACCACACCAACAGGTGTCGCTGCAGGAGCAGAAGCCTTAGGTTGTTCAGCTACCTGATCACAACCACTTAAAGCAACAGAACCAACGAGGGCCGAAAATACAAAAAAAGCGATGCGGGAACGCTGCATGTCAAATACCTTTTAGTTTAGAATGAACGATCATTCTAAACTATAGTACAGCAATTAAAAATAGCTACTGATCAACATTTACACATTTTTACAATTGAATAGATAAGTAACACAAACAATAGCTGAGTTATTTAAGTAACACCCATAAAAAAGCAGCCAATGAACTTTCATTGGCTGCTCTTAAGCTATGTTGGCTGTTATTATTCGCTGTCAGTATTAACTCTAGAGACTAGTAACTGCTCAATACGAATTCCTTCCACGTCCACAACTTCAAATTTAAAACCTGCAAATAAAACAAACTCTGCGCGTTTAGGAATATGTTTCATGGTATAGATTAAATATCCGGCCACGGTTTCATAATGATTTTGATCAGGAAATTCATCAATTTCAAGTACCTTCGCCAGCTCAACAATCGGGGTTAAGCCATCCACTAACCAAGAACTCGCGTCGCGCTCAATAATTAACTCTTCACTTTGATGAGTAATTAAATCGCCCATAAAACCTTTCATTAAATCTTTAACCGTAACAATCCCAACCACCAAAGCATACTCATTAACTACCACCGCAAAAGGATGCACAGCGGTTTTAAACGCATTTAACGCTTCAGATAAACTCAATGTTTCGGGCAAGTAAAAAATATCTTTATCAAGCATGTCATCGTTAATATTTGCCGCCTCACCTTTGAGTACTTGGCGTAAAATATCTTTAGACTCAACAGAGCCAATTAACTTATCAAGATTGCCTTTGCACACTAAAAAGTGATTATGCGGGTGATCTATAATTTTATTTGCTATATCGTCGCTAGATTCATCAATATCAAAATAAACAATTTGCTCACGCGGTGACATAACGCTTGATAAGAAACGCGCTTCTAAATCAAATACATTTCCTATTAAATCATACTCTTGTTGCTGTAAACTGCCATACTCAGCACCGGCATCCATCATCGCAACAATATCTTCAGTGGTCACAATATCTTCACGTTCACTGGGCACTTTAAACACCCGTAAAACAATATTGGTTAAGCCATTAAAAAATAATACCAGTGGCGTGAGCGCAAAAGTAACCCAGCGCATAATTGTCACCACCCTCACGGCAACGGCCTCAGGTAAAATCATCGCTAAACGCTTTGGTAGTAAATCGGCAAATAAAATAAATAACGAGGTAATAATTAAAAACGATAATACAAAGCTAATTTGCCCAAGTAATGGACCTTGATAAAACAGCTGTAGTATTTCTTGCATGTAAGGAGACAATGCTTGCTCGCCAACAATCCCGCCTAATATCGCAATCGCATTGAGCGTAATTTGGATCATGGCGAAAAAAGCCCCAGGCTGCTCTTGCAGCTTTAAAACCGCCAAAGCGTGCACATTGCCCTCGTCCGCCATTACTCTTAACTTAATTTTGCGTGAAGCGGCAATCGAAATTTCTGACATCGCAAATAACGCACTCATCAAGATTAATAACGCAATCCCGATTAAATCACCCATTTATAACTCCAAAATAATCGCTTTTACAAGCAAAAGCAGCTGGATTATAGACGCTTTTATAGACAGGGCAATTGATATTTAAATAATATTAATAAC
>NZ_LYRQ01000073.1:0-16836 GCF_001661605.1 Pseudoalteromonas sp. MQS005
AACAAGCAAAATATTGTATTTTTTATAAACAGATTACAATTGCTTTAAAATAGTTTTTATCTGTATGTTTTTTAGCCACTTAAAATAAAAAACCACCTTGAATTTAAGGTGGTTTAAAGTTTAGTGTTTAAATATTAACTATTTAACTTGCCAGTCGATAACGCTCTCGGCTTTGATTGGTACTACTACAGAGTCACCTAGCGAGTAGCTTGCCGGCACTGTCCAAGGCGATTTTTCTAAGGTAATAGTGTCGGTGTTACGCGCTAAGCCATAAAAATCTGGACCAAAATGGCTTGCAAAGCCCTCTAACTTATCAAGCGCACCAGCCTCTTCAAAAGCTTCAGCATAAAGTTCAATAGCAGCATGTGCAGTGTAAGCACCTGCACAACCGCATGCAGCTTCTTTTTTATCTTTATAATGTGGCGCTGAATCAGTGCCTAAAAAGAATTTTTTATTGCCACTCGTTGCAGCCGCCATAAGTGCTTGCTGATGAATGTTTCGCTTTAATATAGGTAAGCAATAATAATGTGGGCGAATGCCCCCTGCTAACATATGGTTACGGTTATATAGTAAATGATGCGCAGTAATTGTAGCGGCTACATTATCAGAGGCACTTTCTACAAATTCTACCGCATCTTTCGTTGTTATGTGTTCAAGAACAATTTTAAGCTCAGGGAAGTCAGCGACAACATCGCCTAGAATAGTCTCTAAAAACACTTTTTCACGATCAAATATATCAATAGACGAGTCGGTTACTTCACCGTGGACGAGTAACAGCATGCCAACTTCTTGCATTGCTTTTAACACCGGATAAATATTTTTAACCGATGTTACGCCAGAATCTGAATTTGTGGTTGCACCCGCTGGGTACAATTTAGCTGCAAATATTTTACCCGTTGCTTTTGCCTTTTTTATCTCTTCTGGTGTCGTTTTATCAGTAAGATAAAGTACCATTAGTGGCTCAAACTGCCCTTGAGGTTTCGCTGCCATAATGCGCTCTCGGTACGATAATGCGGTTTCAGTACACGTGGCTGGCGGTACTAGGTTTGGCATAATGATCGCGCGGCCCATATAACGACTGATATCACGTACTGTATCTTTTAGCTGATCCCCGTCGCGTAAATGTACATGCCAATCATCGGGCCTAGTAATCGTTAGAGTTGTCATTTTGCTCGTCATCGTAAAATCCTAATGCTTAAGTTAACTGATCATAGGCATATGGGGTTTTCGAGTAAAGACCTTATTAAAAAATAATCCTTAGATACTATATATAAAGTAAACTTTACACTTCACGCTTCTCATTTATCGTTTTATTTTGTAGAAAGGTTAATATTAGGTTAACGTATGTACCTTTAATGATAATTATAAGGCCTACCTTCGTTGCCTATGTCGAACACTATCGATACTACTAAAGCGCTCGAAACTAAAACGGATCAATTGAGTATAATCAATCAGTTCTCCTCAAGTTTATTGCAACTGAATACGTTAGAAGCGCTCTTTAGTTATGTCACCACACAAGTTGTTAATCGACTTGGATTTGTCGACTGCGTGATTTATTTAGCCGATGACAGCCAATCTACGCTAAATCAAGTGGCGTCTATGGGTATTGAAAGCGAACACACTAGTTATCAGTCAGAACGAAAGTTAATCCGCTTTAATGAGGGGATAACGGGCTATGCTGCATCAACTGGGCAAGCTTTAATAATAGGCGATGTAACTAAAGACAGCCGCTACATTGCTGATGAGCGCCCTGCACAATCAGAGCTGTGTGTGCCTTTAATATATAAAGATAAAGTACTCGGCGTAATTGACTGTGAACACCCAATAAAAAATTACTTTACCAGTTCACATTTAGAAATTTTAACTACCGTTGCCCACTTACTAAGCGCAAAAATAAATCAAGTGAATACCGTCAACAGCTTGCAAGATACCGTTCGGCAACTTAATAATGCGCAAAAATTAGAAAGTAGCCTACTGCAAATAGCTAACTTAACCTATAAAGCACAAAATTTAGATACCTTTTTTAAATCGCTGCATGTGATTATTGATAGCCTTCTTAATGCAAGTAACTTTTTTATTGCTTTGTATGATAAAAAAGAAGATGTTCTAGATTTTGTCTATACCGTTGAAAGCGGTGTACAAACAAACACGCATAAAATTATTTCAAAAGATCAGTTAAAAGAAACAGCCTCTTACTATTTATTAATTAACGAGCGCCCTTTACTGCTTAATAAAGAGCAATACCGACACTATATAGAGCAAGGCCACTTTAAATTGGTCGGTGAACTAGCAGACTCTTGGCTTGGTGTGCCATATAAAGTTAATGAGCGCATGAGTGGCGTTATTGTCGTACAAAGCTATGACAAGCAACATTACTACAACGAACATGATAGCTCGCTGTTGACGTATGTGAGCCGACAAATAAGTATGGTTATAGACAGGCATTTAGCTCGCCAAGAACTCGAGCACAAAGCACTGCATGATGAACTAACAGGGCTTGCCAATCGTTCGTTACTAATAGAAAGAATGAAGCATGCAATTTTACGCTTGAATCGCGCTAAAAAAGGTACTTTTCATGCTCTGCTCTACCTTGATTTTGATCGCTTCAAAAGTATTAATGATTCGTTAGGCCATGAAGTAGGTGACCATTTTTTAATTGCTATTTGTAAATTGATTACTCAAACCGTTCGCAATACTGATACCTTTTCTCGCTTAGGTGGCGATGAGTTTGCTATTTTTATGGAAAATCTCAGTCATCGTGACCAAGTAAACGATGCCCTCGCTCGAATAAAAACCGCCCTGTCAGATCCCATTGATATTGATGGTCATTTACTGCAACCCTCTACCAGTATTGGCGTTGCATTTAGCGATAATGTAAACGATGAAGCATTTGTTTTATTACAGCAATCAGACGCGGCTATGTACGAAGCAAAATCATCAGGGCGTGGCCAAGTTAAGTTTTTTAATAATGTCATGCGTAACAAGTTAAAAACACATGCCGACCTTGAAAATGATTTACAACACGGTATTGAGCATGATGAGTTTGAACTGTATTTTCAGCCTATTTTTAACATTACTAGCAGTGACGTTATGGGGTTTGAAGCTTTAGTACGTTGGCATCACCCACGAAAAGGGTTTGTATCGCCAGGTGACTTTATCCCCATTGCAGAAAAAACGGGGCAGATTATCAATTTAGATTTGCATTTGCTCGACCTTGCAGCACAGCATATCGCTTTATGGCAACAACAAGGGCATCGTTTTTTACGCGTTACGGTTAATGTTTCATCTCGCCACTTCGCAAGTTTAGAGTTTGTAGATCAGCTTCACGCAATCTACAAAAAACATCAACTACCTTTAGGCTCATTATGTCTAGAAATAACCGAATCGGGATTGATTGAAAATTTAGAGTTAGCAACACAAATTATTCAAGGATTATCGCCTTTAAAAGTATTGCTCTGTTTAGATGACTTTGGCACCGGTTACTCTGCCCTTGGTTACTTGCATCAACTGCCTATTCATGTCCTTAAAATTGATAAAAGCTTTATCGATAATTTAAAAACCACGGCCAATCCATTGATTGATGCTATTTTAACCTTAGCCATTTCATTAGATCTTATTGTTATAGCAGAAGGGATAGAAAGCCCTGAACAACTCGCTATTTTGCAAAAAACCCAATGTGATTATGGCCAAGGCTTTTTAAAGTCTAAACCTGTTACAGCAAAAGAAGCTATTTTACTAATACATAGCCCTCTTTAATTAATAAGCCAGGTTTGCTGGCTTTTAAAAATCACAGTAATTACTTTTACGCTTTTGCCAACACTAACTCATGCAACGTCACTTTACAGCTTTTTACAATCTGCCTTATAACTGCTTACTTAAGTAAGGGTCTATTTAACCAGTAGAAAACCTTATAATTAGTTTGTGCCACATTGTTCTTAATAAAAATCTTTAACCCCGTTAGCGAATGCTTTAATACATTATATTATTTAAAGGCGTATACGAATTGGTATTAATGTATGCCAATGAGTAGCCCCTAATCATTCAATCCTTGCATTCGCTGCTTTTTTCAATCGTGTATCCTTTACACCTCAGTTGCGTTTACTGAGCTTTTGCCTGCCAAACCCTTCGCCGTAAATTTTAATTCGCATTTTAACCTCGCTATGAAACATCTAAATATTAATGTCGCGCTATAACCTACTTATTTTAGAGAGTTACATGACAATAAAGTTATCTGTTACCAGAACAATAATTATTAATAAAAAACTCAAACAAACATGAGACAAATTCAACAATAAATAAAAAACTAAACACTGTTTGACTCAACAAAGTTAAAAAACTTAATGTTCGCAGTAAAAAACACACTAAAGTGCAATTTTATAGCCATCCAGACGTTGAAACGGTTTTTGTAAAGGCGTAGTATGTAATGAATCTGAGCTATACTCACCATATCCATGAGATTTATTAAAGATGATTGACATTAAACACTTAAAAACAATTGCTACCCTTAAAGAAACGGGTTCTCTCGTCAATACAGCCCGCGAACTATTTTTAACTCAGTCAGCTTTATCACATCAAATCAAAGATTTAGAAAATAAATTAGACTGCCAGTTGTTTGAGCGTAAAACTCAACCAGTCCGATTTACACCTCAAGGTATGTTATTACTTGAATTAGCACACGAAATATTACCTAAATTAGAAGCCACCAAGTGCCGACTCAAAGAAAGCCTAAACCAGCCTATTTCGCAGCTGCGTTTAAGCGTTGAATGTCATGCCTGTTTTCATTGGTTATTGCCTACTATTAAAGAATTTAATAACTTTTGGCCTGATATAAAAATTGATTACGAGCGAGGCTTTAGTTACGACGCTATCCCAGACTTATTAAATGATGAATTAGATCTCGTGCTTACATCAGATATTCGCGACCCTGACAAACTTGAATACGCCCATTTGTTTGACTTTAAGCTGAAACTGATTGTGGCACCGGATCACGACTTAGCTAAAAAAGCCTATGTAACTGCGCTTGATTTGAAAAGCGAAACTATTATTTCTTACCCTATTCCGCGTGAGCGCCAAGATATATTTAAGCATTTCATCCAAAATGCGCGTTTTGACGGCACGCTAAAAACGGTTGATCAAGGTTTACTTATATTTCAATTAGTCAGTGCAGGTATGGGTGTGGCCGCCTTACCCGATTGGTTAGTAACCCCGTATGAAAGCCAAGGGTTAATTAAGTCAATTCCACTGGGCGCGCTTGGTTTAACGCGTCCAATGTACTTAGCGATGAAAAAAGACATGAAAGACAATCCAGTTTATCGTCACTTTTTAAACACCTGTAAATTAAATAACGGTCGATAAATCTTAAACTTATGAGTAACATGCTAATAAATATACTTAATCATGTTGCTCACTATGTTTGAACTAAAAAAAATACTGGGCGGCTTGCTCATGCCATTACCTTTGTTGGGCTTAGTAAGCCTAATATTACTCATTTTTGCGCTCAAACAACGAAAAGTCGCAATCGCTATATCTTTAATGAGCCTAGCAACCCTGCTACTTGCCAGCACCCCTTTGGTGGCCAACTTACTGATTAAAAATAGCCAACCAACCTCATTAGCATTTAATTATCTTAAACACCCCAATATAGATAAAATTGTGGTGCTTGGCTGTGACATAAACCCCAACCCTGCATTGAGTGCTAACAGTCAGTTAGGTAATTGTGCGTTAACCCGTTTGGTGGAAGGAATAAGACTTGCTAACATTTATCCCCATGCGCAACTGATTGTTTCAGGTGGGGGGTATGAAAAAGTCACCAACAGTGCGTTAATGTATAAAACCGCGATTAGCTTAGGTATTAATAAAAATCGTATTGTGCAAAATCCAAACGCAATGGATACCGCCCAAGAGGCAAAACTTTTAGCCTCAAAACTCGTTGATTACAAGGTCGCTTTAGTCACCTCAGTAAGCCATATGCCCAGAGCAAAAAATTTATTTAATGCGCAAGGCATTAACGTTATCCCTGCCGCAACCGACTACCACAACTTTGCCGCTTTCCCTTGGTATAAACAATTCATACCCAATGCAAAAGCATTACTAGTAGTTACCCAGTATGCTCATGAAGTTATTGGCAATGCGTGGATAAATGTACGCCGTACAATTAACCCTGAAGCACTTTAATTAAGTTAACGCTTATTACGTTCCCCCTAAAAAACCGCAATTATTTGCGTTTTACACAGGGGGTTATTAAAAAATAAAAACTGAATATTCGTTTGATAGTAGCGTTGGGTGTTTTGTTATTCTTAGAGGGTTTTAACCTCAGCTGTTTTATTCCAAAGCCGGTACAGTGTCACTAAAAATACGCAAAGAAATAGCAGACTTAGTGCTGTTAAATTCTCAACACCTAAAGCATCAAAAGTAGCACCGAAAATGTAGCCTCCACCGACTAAAAAAATAACCCATAGCAGTGCAGAGCATCCATTTAACACACTAAAGCGGCGCCAACTAATTGCTGTAAGCCCTACGGGAATGGCACCAATCGTGCGTAATCCTTTAGGATAACGATATAAAAAAATGTAGGCTGTGCCATGGCGTTCAGCAAGCTCACTGGCTGTTTTAAATAATCGACCAAGGCGGCCTGGTTTTTCAAGCCATGCCGCGCCATACGCTCTTGCTATAGCAAAACGTAATTCATCGCCCAAGTATCCCCCCATAAAAGTAGCCAAAGCAACAAAACCAACATCTAGTGCGCCAGTATGTGCAGCATAGCCTGCGAACAAAGGTAGCCATCCACTTTTTAACGCACAATAACCAAAAAGTAACAGATAAACCAACAACCCGTACTGCTCAATTAAAGCTAATACCCCTTCCATTTCATTCCTTTAAAGTAACTACCTTAGTAGCAAGCAAAGTAACATTGTAATTTAAACGAGGTAAGTACAGCGAAAGATCTATGTTTTTTGCAATATAAGAATGGATGTAATTATGATTTTAAGCGTAGGTTTATATCTATTACGTTTATTCAATTTTTGGGATGCATAAAACCAAAAATAATTAACTCACAAAAAGATAAAAGGGTATGCGGGTATATAAAAAATCAACATACTGACTTACCATAGTTTGCTAAATTAGCTATTTAGAACGCTATATTTTAAATAACCTACCCGAAATACGTTACAAGTAGGTTATTTATAAAATTACTTTTAAGCTAGGTGTTTACACAGGATTGTCTATGTCAATAAATGTCACGTCAAAGCCATGTTGCTTAGCAAGATATTCGCCTAATGCTTTTATACCGTAGCGCTCGGTGGCGTGATGGCCTGCGGCAAAAAAGTCGATATTTTGCTCGCGTGAGCTGTGAATGGTTTGCTCTGATGCCTCACCAGTTAAGTAAGCATCAATACCTTGCTCGGCTGCTAAGTCGACATACCCTTGCCCGCCACCTGTACACAAAGCGATGGTTTCAATTTTATCAGTACGTACTAAACTCGTTAGTGGCTCGCGCTTAAGCACTTGGCTTATTTTTTTAGCAAATTCACTGCCCGTTAACGGTGTTTTTAAACGTCCTTTCATCGCTACACTGTTGTTAGTTGGCTCAAGGCCTGCTTCAATTTCAATATCGAGCAATTGCGCCAGCTGTGCGTTATTACCCATTTCAGGGTGAATATCTAATGGCAAATGATAGGCAAATAAATTGATGTCTTTAGCTAAAAGCGCAGCCACACGACGTTTTTTCATGCCAGTGATAGGTTGTGACTCGCCTTTCCAAAAATAGCCATGGTGTACCAAAATGGCATCGGCATTATTTTCAATCGCGGCATCAATAAGTGCTTGGCTTGCCGTTACACCCGTTACTATGGTGCGTATCTCATCTTTACCTTCTACCTGAAGCCCGTTTGGACAAAAATCGTTAATGGTTTCTGGCTTTAACAGGGTGTTTAATAATTGATTAAATTCTCTACGTTGCATACTACTTACCTTACTTTGCACTGAATTTTGTACAAATTTTGGCGGTTATGCGCTAAAAATGAAAGGAAAATCGCAAAAAATTGAAAAACAGTTCTAAAATAGGTATAAATACCTCTTCTTTATCTGTGTAAACAACGTATAGGGTCTCTGATGAGCAAACTAGACAAAACAGAAGTGTTATCTGCCTTTGAAGCTGCATATGAAGCTGCCAACGGTAAAAAACCTGAAATAACAACTAAACCTGGCTGGTATAGCATTGATGGCGGCAAGAACATGCGCCTAGCTGATGTAGCAGAGCTGACTAAAGAATTAAGCTCTGGTAAGTCTACAAAAAAAGCTGCAGTAAAAGCACCTGCTAAAAAAACTAAAAAAGCTGCTCCTGTAAAAGCACAGAAAAAAGCGCCTTTCACTGTGATCAAACAAAACGAAGAAGGCTACACAGCAGAAGAGCTTTGGATAGTTGAGCTTGCTCGCAAAGATCACGATTGCCGCCTACCTCGCGGTGTTGTTTGATCAGCTGAGTGCTTTGTATAAAAGAAACCGCGTTAAGCGGTTTTTTTATATTTATTATCCATCAAGTATTGAATAAACCACCTCGCAACAAAGCCAGACAAAACTATAAATACAGTTCCTGCCAGTACTGGCATTATTAAAAAATCCCAACTTTGGCCAGACTCAATAATTAAGATAGGGTTTGCGCCGGCAGCAGGGTGAATAGTTTTTGTGATTATCATTAATGTTATAGCAATACCCACAGCCAGCCCAATCATAATCGCACTATCAGCACTATAGTAGCTAAAAACAACCCCAATCATTGCGGTCATCATATGCCCCCCTATTACGTTTTTTGGCATAGCTAACGGGCTCTGCGGTACGCTAAAAACAAGTACAGCTGTTGCGCCGAATGGCGCCATTAACCAAATACCGTAATCACCCATATAATTTAGCCACGCCAAAAACCCCAAAACAAAAGTAGAAAAAACGCCTGCGATTAACGCCGACTTTATTTGCTCACTATGCATATTACCTCCTCAAAAGTAGACCGACTTGTCTACACCTGCAATATAGACAAGTCGGTCTACCTATGTCAAGCTGTGTTTTTACTGCTCAAATTTGGAATATCATGGATAAACAACAACAAATAATCAGTACGGCACTGAGTCTTTTTTATAAAAAGGGTATACACGCTGTTGGTATTAATGAAATTTTAGCTGTATCGGGCATTGCAAAAAAAACCTTATATAAGCACTTTGAAAGCAAAGACGCGCTTATTTGTGCTTGTTTAGTCGCACGTGACATCTGCTTTAACGCTTGGCTTAAAAAAATATGTATACAACCAAGTGCTATGTTAGTCGCACAGGCAATTTTTGCCGGACTGAAAAAGTGGATTAATAATGAGGTTTCAGAGTTAGGGTGTTTTAATGGCTGTTTTTTTATTAATACTGCAGCTGAGTACCCTGTAGAGAACGACCCTATTGCCAAACTTTGCAAACAGCACAAGCAAGCGAACTTTGAGATCATACTATCAGCTCTTTTAGAAACGCCTGAATTTGCTCACAATAGAGAAAAAGCAATTGAAGCCACGCAACACTTACTTATTCTAAAGGAAGGTTATATATGTAGAGCGAGGGTGATGCATGATGTAACAGTGACTCCACCTAGTGATAATATTTTAAAAGCGATAGTAGCGGTTGGTTAAATAGGTAAATACAGTATTAAAAAAGCGGCTAAATAGCCGCTTATTGACTAAAAAATAGCTGCATTATTCAAAAAATAATGGTTCACGCTGTTTTTTGCCTACTTCGTTCATGGTGGCTGCGTCGAACAAACGGCCGTTGATCATGGTGTAATCAATTTTGTCTGAATCACGAATGTTTTTCAGTGGGTCGCCATCAATAACCATTAAATCTGCCAGTTTACCGACCTCTAATGAACCCACATTTTTATCTAGGCCTAAATATTTTGCCGGATCGAGTGTCGATGCTCTAATTGCTTCCAGTGGCGTCATGCCGCCTTGGGCAAACATCCACATTTCCCAATGCGCACCTAACCCCTCACGTTGGCCATGCGCACCCAAATTAACAAGTACACCTAAATCTTGTAACTCAGCCGCTACGCGAGCATTGTTAAAGTGATTATAGTGATGATCGGGTGCTTTAACTCGGCGCATTGAGCGCGGTAATAATTGGTTTTTAGGCACAAATTTACTTAAACGTGGATGATTCCATACGTCCGTTTTATCATACCAGTAGTTTTCACCCCAAATACCGCCATAGGCAACCACCAATGTAGGTGTGTAACCTACATCACTTTGTGACCATAGCTGCTTAATATCGTCATAAATATGTTCAACAGGAATTGAATGCTCAATGCCTGTATGGCCATCGACTACCATACTCAAGTTATGTTGTAATAATGAACCCCCTTCTGGTACTACCATCATTTCAAGCATTCGCCCTGCTTCTATAACTTGCTGACGCTGCTCTCTGCGCGGTTGGTTATACGATTTAACACTAAACGCACCCACTTTTTTAAGGCGCTCTAAATGAAATTTAGCATCATCTAATGAGTCAATATGCGAGGTATACCCAGGCATATTCGCGCCGTATAAAATAGTACCGGTAGAGAAAATACGCGGACCAACGATCATCCCCGCTTTTTGCATTTCACTCGCGGTAAATATTTCAGTGGTATCGTTTGATGGGTCGTGAATAGTAGTAACACCCAGCGCAAGACCTGCTAAGTTTTTCCAATTTTGCTGCGGGATAATTTCATCACTGGCTTGTGAGCCATGAGCATGGGCATCGACAATGCCAGGCATAATTGTTTTACCTGTTACATCAATGACCTTTGCTCCCTTAGGAATACTCACATCAGCAGCAGTGCCAATGGCTTTGATATGTTTGCCATCGGTAATGATCACGCCATTTTCAATGACCTTTTCACCCTCCATGGTAATAATTTTAGCGCCAGTTAATGCAATCATGCCCTGCGGTTCAGCCATTTTTTTACTAAAGCCGATATTAGTCCCGCTTTTTACTTTAACGTCTTTATCATCTGCTTTATTAATAGCAAACATACCCTCTAAACTGGCATGGTAAAGCTCAGGCCCCAGTGTCCAATACAGTTTATTGCTGTTGGCACTCCAGCTAATGTTTTCACCGGCGCGTACAGATAGTTGCTCAATTGGAAATTGACTGTCTTTGGGCCCAATATTTATCGTTTTGCCGCGCTCTACAAATGGAGTAACAAATACTTTAAAGCGCTCAGCAAAAGCTAAATACTCACCATCTGGAGAGACTCTAAATTCAGTGGCGTGCTCTGACTCATACAGTTTACGTACTTTTTTACTTTCAAGCTCTACCACACTCAACGTTGGTTTAGGCCATGGGCTCATAATATAAACACGATCGTTGGCACTGCCAAACTGAGGTTGATAGCCACTTTTAGAAATGAGCTCACTTTTTCCGCCTTTAGCACTAACACTGTATACCCCAGGATGCAGTGACCACTTAGGGTTTAAAATGCTGCCGCCGCTGGCTTTACGATACACCACGGTTTTGCCATCTGGACTAAATGTTGGCTCTACGTATTTTCCCGGCTCTTGTGTAATAGTGTCGCCACGACCACTACGTGCAGAGACGACACGCACGGTGCCTTGTTCGTTATCATCCCACGTGGTGTAGACAATGTTTTTGCCATCACGAGAATACTGCGGGAATAACTCATAATGATCGGTTTGCTTAGTTAAGCGCTTTATTTTTCCTGATTCTAAATCGCGCTTGTAAATATAACCAAGCGCTTCAAAAAGTGCGGTTTCACCATCAGGGCTAATTTGCACATTACGCAGCATTTTTACATCAAACTCATCAGTGTCGATATTTTGAGTAAAACGCACTGCTTTTTGAATTTTTTTCGTGGTGTCTACTTTAAATGCAATATCGCTAACTGATTTATCATCGACATTGAGTTTATGAAGGGTGCCGCCAGCCCAAAATACCAGCTCTTCGTTATCTGGGGTCCACGCAATAGTCGGATATACGCCATGAATCGCCCACGTTTCTTGCATATCGCGCTCTAGCTTGTCGTATAGCTTAGTATGCTCACCACTGGTTAAATCATATAAGTACAGGCTGGTTTGAAAGTCATCACGCTTTATGTACGCTAGTTTTTTACCATCTGGCGACGGCGTCGGTCTTATTGCCCCGCCCATGCCACTTATAATGGTTTCTATGTCGCCTGTTTCACGGTCATAACGCTTAATTTTATAAATACCGGCAACAGAGTCTTTTGAATAATGAAAAGTTTTACCTGGGGTTGCATCATGCGAAAAATAAACATACCGACCATCAGGTGAAAACATGGGTTCACCTAAATCTTTTTGATCGTTTTCACGTTTAGTCAGTTGCACCCCTTTACCGCCGGCTTTGTGATAAAGCCAGACCTCACCTGCGCCTAGCGAGCGACTGGCGGTAAAATGCTTACGTGCAACTAAATAATCGCCATCAGGGCTCCACGCAGGGCTATTGAGTAATCTAAATGTTTCGTCAGTGACGGCGGTTTGGTTTTCGCCGTTAACATCCATTATCCAAATATTGTCACCACCGCCTTGATCTGATGTAAAAGCAATGTGCTTGCCATCTGGGCTAAAGCGCGGCTGCATTTGCCATGCAATGTCTGAGGTTATTTTAGTCGCTTTACCACCACTCATTGGCATGGTGTAAATATCGCCCAGTAAATCAAATACTAAGGTTTCTCCGTCAGGACTTATATCGACATTCATCCATGTGCCTTGCTCTACACTAATAGATGCATCAACAAATTGCCCTTTAGGTGAATCAACTTGCCATTTTTTTTCATCCGTTTGCTCTGCGTGTGCGTGGCCTAATGCCAATGAAACCGATAACGCGAGTGCTGTTTGCAGCATTTTTTCATGCTTATCTCACTTATTATTGTTGCTGTGTGTTGATCTATTACATGATTGCAACAAAAACGCCAGCAAGTTACCAGCGTAATAGGATGAAGTGCATAAAATCAGTGCCAAACAATAGGATCAAATTGATAAAAATCCACTAGCAAATGGTAAATTTCAGGGTCTTCACGGCGTAAATCGGCGGGTTTCTCTAAGAATGTTTCGGTGATCACCGCAAAAAACTCAGCCTCATTGGTGGCTCCATAGCTATGTATTACATGCGGCATACTATAAGCAACATGGGTTTTTAACTGCGAAAACGCTCGGCTAAACACTCGCCCCCATTGTTGGTATTTTGCCTGTGATGCAAGTAGTGGCGTGCCGGTGGTTTTACCGGTTTCTTGATCAAGTTGATGTGCAAATTCATGAAACACTAAGTTATGCCCATCACTGGGTAAGCGGTTGCCCTCAAGCACATCATGCCAACTAAGCACCAATGTTCCCCCCGGCCACGATTCACCTTGCCTTACTGTATTATGAAAACTGACAAGGCCTGCGTTATCGCGGCTTGATTGGGGCGCGTAATACGCGCTGGGGTAGAGTAAAATTTCTTTTACGTTTTTATACAAAGGCCAAGGCTTGTTAAGCACAAGCAAGCAGGCATCGGCGGCAATAATGAGTTTCATTGCCTCCGTTAGTTGCAACCCATCGCAGCCAACAAAACGCTTTTCATTTAAAAACCACACAATATGGGATGCTAACTTGGCTCGCTCTGCATCGGTCATTTTGTTGTATATGGGCATAGCACGCAGTAACAACGTATGTTGTTGCTCACTTAACAATAAATCACTGTATTTACGGTGCCACACGGCATTTTGAATATCAGGCCAACGCCAAAACATTATAATAAATACAATTAAAACAAAAATTAATAGCCCATTTATCATTGGGTCGTCCTAAATCAAACCATTTAGCTTTAACGCCAAAATACTGCGCCCGTATTATTAAAATAGTAATGGGTGCAGTGAGGCTGTTTTTCAATCACATCACTTCAGTTCGATTTCGGCCATTGTTTTTTGCCTTATACAAAGCTTGGTCAGCCCGTGATAATAATCGGTCATAATCATCAACATCACCAGAGTCAGAAACACCAAAACTCACGGTTACGCTGAGGCCTTCTGCGATATTTGAAAAGTTTTTATTTTCAATACATTTGCGCAACTTCTCGCACATTTCTTGTGCTTGCACTGCACTCGTATCAGGAAACACAAAAGTAAACTCTTCGCCGCCCCAGCGAGCTACCTCTTGCTCACCTTCGCAGTGCGCTTTAAGAATGTTAGCTACTTCACATATAACCTGATCACCTATGAGGTGTGACCAACCATCGTTAATCCGTTTAAAGTGATCAATATCCATAATAGCGATAGCAAGTGATTTATTACATGCTTTAAAGTCTGAAAAGTTATCCGCCAGCCAGCCATCAAATGCGCGGCGATTCGGTAAATCGGTAAGCTGATCGTGTGTGGCTTGATACGCAAAGGCACTGGCTTGCTCTTGCAGTGCTTGCGTTTGCTTCACCACTCGACTCGTTAATTCCTTTTCAACTTGTTTATAACGATATAAGCGGTAGCGATAAGCGCTATATATCACCACCACAAAAAGAAAAAACATAAACAACTTAAAGCTTGTTTTTTGCCAAAAGTGCGATTGAATTTCAAAGTTAACGACTTTGTGATTTTGTTGCCAATCAGTATTTGGATAGGCTGCACGTACAGCAAAAGAATACTTGCCCGCAGGTAAGTTAGTGTATTCAGCAGTCGCTATGTGTTGACGGTTGATCCATTCGTTATTAAAGCCTTCCAATTTTGTTTGAAAGTTTAATCGCTGCGGCATAATGAAGCTCAGTCCCGCGTATTGAAATGACAAGCGCGTCACCCCTGGTGGTAAAATAATAGTTTCACCGTCTATAGGTAACGACGTTGGTTTACCATCAACAGAAAAGCTTTCAACAATCGTTGGTAACGCTATTTTAGTGGCTTCTTTTAAGCGTTCCGGTTTTACTGTACTCACCCCTTTTGCGGTAGCAAACCAAATTGTGCCATCTGAATGAGCGGTTGCAGAGGGGGTTGAACCGCCATTTGCTTGTGCACTGAGCATGCCATCACCCTCATCGTATAATTGAAAGGCGAGCGTACCTCTATTGTTAGATTTTGAATCAAGCAGCTCATTTACCTGCTTATAATTGACTTCAATAATGCCACGGTTACTTGATAGCCAGAGTGAGTCTTTAAACGGCACAATTTGAAAAAGCTTATCAACGGGTAAACCTAATTCACGCCCTAAAATAGTCATCTTTGCGTTTGAATGCTGATAACGAACTAAGCCGCGATCGGTAGCCATCCACGTGTATTTATCGTCAATGTAAAAGCCAAACGCATATTGGGCGGCAAATTCAGCAGGAAACTCAACAGGATTAAACACGTCAGTTTGAGTGTCATAAACCACGACCCCATTACCGGTTCCTACCCAAATATTAGCTGAGTTATCTTCACTCAAGGCTAAAATAAACCCACTCGGCAGCTCTTTTTCATTAGTAAATTGGTTTAAGCTACCGTCGGTATTAACGCGTGTCAGCCCCATGGCCGAGCCTATCCATAAGCGATTTTTTGAATCAAAAAGTAAAGATCTTACTTCATTACTACCTAAGCCATTATCACGGTTTAAATAAGGTATGAGTTCGTTATTAACCACTTTTAAAACACCCGAGGTGTATGTGCCTACCCAGACATCACCTTGGTTTTGCTCTAGTAAGCTTAATACTGAATATGGCGAGCCTTGTTTAGTGCCTTTAATATGGCTGATCTGATTATTTTGCAGCCGATCTAACCCCGTGCTTCCGCCTATCCATAAACTGCCATCAGAATGTGACAATACCGTACGCACATAATCGCTAGATAAGCCTCGCTTTTTGCCCCACGATGAAAACGGCGCTTCTCTTAACCTAAATACACCAGCATTGGTGCCTACCCAAATACTATTTTCTCTGTCTTGTAACAAAGAAAGAATACGGTTGGCGGGTAAACCATTTTTAGCATCTAATTGCTCTAAACCATCGACGCTAAGCCTAAAAACACCTTTATTAATGGTGCCAAACCACAGATCCCCATGATCATCTTCTAACAAACTGGAAATAGATTCCGCGTCGAGTTGTGGGTGAGGCGATTCAAATAGCTCACCATTAAGGATTCGTGCCCCTCTTTCACTTCCTATAATGAGTCGACCTTCACGGGTGATTAATAAGGTATATACGGGAGCATCTGGTAACCCTTGTTGTGGCGTCATCAAAGTGGGTTTGTAGTTGACTATTTTATACAGGCCATCACTGGTCGCCGCCCATATAACCCCCTTGGGGTCTTCAATGATTCGATACGCACTGACATTTTGTATTATTGGGATGTCTTGAGTGCTACTAGCTGAACGATAAAACACACCATCATTCTCAAGCGCTAGCCACAAGTTATCATTTTTACTTTTAAATATATGATTAACCATCGCTTGGGCAGGTGGTTGCGTGTCCCATTGGCGATGTTGATATAAGCTAATACCGCCGCGCGCCCCTGCAATAAGTAAACCACCATCAGATGTAGGGGTTAGCGCACGTACGCCTGAGTCAGGCAAGTCAGTAATTTCGGAGCGAGTAAATAACTTAAACTCTTGGCCATTGAAGCGGGCAAGTCCTTCCCAAGTACCCACCCATAGATACCCATCTTGTGTTTGTGCAAGGCTATTAATGCTATTGTGAGGAAGACCCGTACGTGTATTCCAAGTTTCAAAAAAATAATCACGTAACGGCAAACGAGTCTGCTGTTGTGCGTCAACAGAAAAAATCACCAACAAAATACATAAAATCACTAAGCGATTCATCAGATATTGCCTTTATAATTATAATTATTAATTTTTAT
>NZ_LYRQ01000074.1:0-16165 GCF_001661605.1 Pseudoalteromonas sp. MQS005
ATAAAAGAGTAGGATGCGTGAAATTAAAACCATTACTTCAGTAAATAATAATGCCCGTATAACATTTTCAGCTGTTATCTGTCCTATGTAAGCAAGTATGACAATTACTATTAAATGAATAAAAGCTCCGAAAATAACAGTATAGTTTGCTACGCTAACTCTTCCTATAGCAGCAAAAGCAGGATAACCAAATATGACACTGATAAAGTTTATTGAGGTTAAACATATAAATATCTGTAACACCCCTCCCGAATTTGAAAATTGCTCTCCAAAAATAATAACCATTATTTCATTTGACCACATTACAACTATTGCACTACCACTAATAAGGGGCACTAAAATGACAGGTAATATTTTGAACAAAACACCTGATGATTTATTTTTAGCTACGTAAGGAAACAAAGCTTGTGCTATTGGGCTGGTAAAGCTTTGCGAAGCCAAATATAATTTTTCGCTTGCTCCAAATATCGCAGCCTGTTGTACACCAGAGAATGCTCCAACTATAAAAGTATTAGCAGTGGTATATAGTGATACTGCGGCTCTGGATAGGAAAAAGGAGGTGCTCTTAATGACTTGTTTTTTTATTTCATTTAAATCTGGATATGCTATTGAGTAATTACATGAATAAATAGAATATAAAGCTATTAACATCGCTAACACATTACTCAAACACAAAAATAAAACTACTAATTCGACATCGTCTTTATTATCAACAAAGCCCAATACTAGCACTATATAAAATAATTTAGCGCAAACCATATATATTGTGACCCGCTTCATATTTTCTATTCCTTGAAAAAACCATGTAGGGATCATTGCCTGCGCGAGTACATTTAAGCAGACTAAAATAATAAGGTTATTAGAATAACTTCCGTTAAGAAAGGAATTATTCATAATGAGTAACGCTATAAAAATTCCAAGTACAAGTATTATTTTTATTGTTAAAATAGCACCAATAATTTTACTTATAGCTTGATGGTCTTCTCTCTTTCTCGAGATTTGATAAGTACCTGAAAGGGTAAAGCCATAATCACTAATAATGACACCTATCAAAGATGCAGACATTACTAGCATAAATATACCGAACCCCTCTATCCCTAGTGCTCTTGACAAAAAAGGGAGTATCATAAGTGGTGCAACCATATTTACTAATTGCAATAAAAATAAAGCAAAACTATTTTTAATTACACTGTGCTGTTTTAGTTTTATTAATTTTTCAATCACTTTTTTAGATATCTTTTATAGGTTTTAATCACTCTGTTTACTTCTTTTTATTGCTTACTTGTTTTTTGTATGTGCACTTGGTATTAAAGTTATTTAGAAAATAATGAGCATTTTCATTAGCTATTTATTGTAAATAAAAAGAAAGTCACTATTGAACCTGTATAAACATTACTTACAAGCTAGTTATTAATTGTCACTACTCAACAAAATTAACTTCTCACTTAATTAAAAAATATATAGCCGAGATTTCAGTTATACACCTGATTCAACTAGAATATCACAAATACGTTGGCACGCTTTACCGTCACCATACGGGTTATGAGCGCGGCTCATTGTTTTATATGACTCGTCATTAGTTAATAACTCATTCAATGCTGAGGTTATTCTAGCTATATCGGTGCCAACCAATTTTACTGTACCCGCGTCTACTGCTTCAGGGCGCTCGGTTGTATCACGCATTACCAGTACTGGCTTACCTAAACTTGGTGCCTCTTCTTGAATACCGCCTGAGTCGGTTAAAATTATATGTGCGCGATTCATTAAATACACAAAGGGTAAGTACTGCTGAGGCTCTATTAAATGCACGTTGTTTACATCATTTAAAATACGCTTAACTGGCTCTTGTACATTAGGGTTCAAGTGTACAGGGTAAAGTATTTGGCAATCTGGGTGCGCTTTAGCTGTTTGTGCTAATGCCTCACAAATGCGTTCAAAGCCACCACCAAAGCTTTCACGGCGGTGGCCGGTAACTAAAATAAGCTTTTTGCTTTCATCAAGCATTGGGAACTGCGCAGCTAAGGTATTACTTAAATCGGTATCACTTTCTATTTGTTGTTTAACCAGTAAAAGTGCATCTATAACCGTATTACCAGTTACCGATATATTTTCAGCCGCGACATTTTCTTTAAGCAGGTTAGCTTTTGAGTTTTCTGTTGGTGCTAAATGATACTTTGTAAGGGAGCCTGTTAATTTACGATTTCCTTCTTCTGGCCACGGTGAGTAAATATTACCAGTACGTAAACCAGCCTCAACATGCCCTACTGCTATTTGCTCGTAATATGCAGCTAAGCTTGCTGCAAACGTTGTTGCCGTGTCTCCATGTACTAGTACTACATCGGGTTTGAACTCTTTAAGTACCGGAGTGAGCTCTAGTAAAATACGGCTGGTTATTTCTGGTAATGTTTGCCCAGCTTTCATTAAATTTAAATCGTAATCAGGCGTGATTTTAAACAGCTCAAGTACTTGGTCTAGCATTTCACGATGCTGCGCTGTTACACAGCATTTTGATTCAAAGCGCTCATCTGCGGCAATAGCATGAACCAATGGAGCCATTTTGATAGCTTCAGGGCGAGTACCGAATACCGTTAATACTTTCACTTTTTCATCCTTTAATAAATTAAATTTAGCTATCAGCTAGTAAAATAAAACACTGCACCTTACACAAGGTTTTTATTCCTGTAACGAGAGTTTACCTCGCGCAGGGATTAGATACTAAGTTCTAAGACTTAGAGTTACCTACATAATGCCTGATCAATACTATCATTACACTTAGCATTCCACCTAAAAGTACGCCAAGCACACAAATTAGAGCGCGCTTAGGTTTAAACTTTTCTTCTGGTACTAATGCGGCATCAATTGTTTTAAATACGTATTCGTCGCGTACTTTAGCAAACATAATGGTTTTAGTTTGCTCTTCAACTAGCTTGTATAGCACAGCACGAATATCGGCTATTTTGGTTTGCTCTAGCTGCTGGGTTAAAAACTCAGTGCTTTTTAGTGCTTCTAACACATCACGCTGCTTCATGGTTTTATTTATATCTTGTATTAACCAGCTTACCCATTGCTGGGCAACATAAGGAGACACATGCTCTACAGAGATTTTTACCATACCGGTTTCTTTATCAGTACTGGCAGCTAAAATTTCACTAAACTCTTTGTACGCTTCTTGCATTGAAGGCTCAGGCGCAAAGGGGGCTTTTACTTCACGCACCCATTTATTATTTTGAGCATCGTACATTTCGTTATCGTACACAACGGTGTTCGTTTCCATATTCCATGTTTTAGCGGCCATTAAATCAGGAAGAATGTTGTGCTTTTTAATAAAATCGCTAGTAAATTGGCGAGATTTTAATACCTCAATGGCTAATTGAGCTTTGTTACTTGAGCCACCACCCAAGTTAACACCCGCTAAGCTCGCTAAACCACCAAACTGGCCAGCTAAGGCCCCTAAACCACCGCCTTGCTGCTCTTCTGCTGGAGCGAGCAGTGCCTCTGACTTATAAATGTTTGGTTGATTAATGGCGTAAAAAACTGAAGCAACAGCAAATAAAGTTGTAATTGCTATAATTAGCCACTTACCCTGCCAAATGACCGCAAAGAGTTCGCGAAGGTCTATTTCGTCATCGGCAATGTTGTTATTCATAGGTGTATTATTTTGCATTGGCTCGTTATTTTGTAATGTACTTGGGTTGTTCATATGGGTCTCGTGGTTCTAGTAAGTGGCTTCGGGCCGCGAGCTATTGGCTAAGAGCTATTTTTAATGACCGTTATTAATCTGCTTAGCATCTTTGCAATAACCTCACATTCTTCGAGAATATAACCTGCTTTTAAGCTATTGATATATCCTAATTCTGAAGCAATCATAACTTGTGTTTTTAATTCGCCTATGGAGCCTTTGGCAATCCATAAAAAGCGAGTTTTTTCTTTTTCAAAACCTCTTTCCATCCCCTCTGCAATATTGCTAGGTACAGAAACAGAGCATCTACACATTTGATCTTTTAGACCATAATCCTGGAGCTGCTTAAAGCTTTTATAAATTAATAAACTTAACTTAAATGCTCTTTGCCAAACTTCTAGATTTTCGTATTTCATTTTTAACTCTAAAGTAATACTTTAAAGTAAAAATGTAGCAGGTTTTAGTGTTTTTACAGTTAGTTAATTTTAGAGCTTCGAGCTTCGGGCTTCGAGCTTTGGGCTTCAGGCTTCGAGCTTCGGGCTTCGAGCTCTAGGCTCTAGGCTCTAGGCTCGTCGCTGTAAGCTTATCTAGCCCTTCAGGCACGCTTCACGTTCCAGTTCGTCGCAGAGCTCCTCTCGCTCCAGCTTGAAAGCAAAACTATTTGCTTATCTAGCCCTTCGGGCACGCTTCCGCCCCTAGGTTGCAGTTCCTACGGTCTGATAAAAAAATAGGTTTTAGGTCCTAGGTTTTAGGTCCTAGGTTCTAGGTTCTAGGTTTTAGGTTTTAGGTTTTAGGTTCTAGGTTCATAGTCTTTAAGTAAACACCTGCGGGCGTAAAGCCCGGCCTACAAAATTATTTTGGACCACAGAGTACACCGAGGCGCTGCGCGCTACACCGAGAAAAAGCTTGCTGAAAAATGACAGCTAATAACTGCTTTTTTCCCCTCTGTGTTCTCTTTACCTCTGTGGTAAATAAAATCACAAACAGACGCGACATAAAGTCGCTGCTACCTTTGCGAAGCGTAAAGCCCCATCTACAAAACCATTTTGAACCACAGAGTACACTGAGGCGCTGCGCGCTACACCGAGAAAAAGCTTGCTGAAAAATAACAGCTAATAACTACTCTTTTCCTCTGCGTTCTCTTTACCTCTGTGGTAAATAAAATCACTTTAACGCGACATAAAGTCGCTGCTACATTAGCGTGGCATAGCCCCGCTTTAAAAATTATTTTGAACCACAGAGTACACCGAGGCGCTGCGCGCTGATACGAAAAGCCTGCGCGGCGTAAAGCCCCGCCACAAAAAAAACTAGGTTCTAGGGTTTAGGTTCTAGGTCTTCCTCGTACCTAGAGCCTAATACCCATTTATTCCTTGCGCCTATTACCTATATTACAAACTACCTATAGCAGCTACTGCTACGCCTAGTTGGTAAAGTATTTGCGTTGCAGTGCTCCACAGTGTTAACTTATCCATATGGCCTGCGTCCATTGGTACTACTATGGTGTCGCCTGGTTCTAGCATTTGCTCATTACCAGGGGCAAACCAGTTACCTGTGTTAGGTATGGTTACTGCGCCATTGGCTTTAATAATATAAATACGGTCGTCATCAGCGCGCTCTTTTAAGCCACCACTTAGTTCTAGGTAGTCATCAACACTTATGCCTGATTTATAAAGGTGGGTGGTTGAGTAGTTTACTTCACCCACAACACTAATAGAGTCGCGTTTGCTAGGTACATATAAAGTGTCACCATCTTGAAGCACTAAGGTTTGCTGGTTATTTTGAATAAGCGGCAGGTCTATTACCAAACGGCCTAATGCTTCTACACTTACCAGATCATTGAGTAACTTGTCCATTTCATCATACGATAGCGCACTTGTGCTGACTGAATTTTGAAAGCTTTTTGATGCCACATCACGGCGTAGCTCTGTTGCTAAACGTGCCAGCTGTTGCTGCTCTTGCTGCTTTACCGATAAGCGAGTAAATATAGCGGCATTTTGCTCTGCAAAGTCGCTAAAACCACCTGCTCGCTCTAGTAGGTTACTAAGTGTTTCACCACGGCGTATGGTATACGTACCCGGAAATTTAAATTCGCCTTTAAGTGTTACTTTTACGTTTTCTTGCCAGTTAGGAATTGCAAAAATATTTAAGCTGTCTTTGCTTTGCAAAGTAAGGCTGCTTTCGTTACTACCTATTAGTTGTTCAAGGTTTATTTTTACATGTTCTACTTGTGAAGCATTGCCATCAATCATGCGGGTTATTTCAGCTTCTTTGGTGTAAGCCGATTCTAACAAGCCCCCAGCAGCTGTTATTAAGTCAACTACACGGCCATTTACGGTTAAAGGGTAAACCCCCGGGTGGCTTACTTTGCCGTTAATTTCTACTAGTTGTATTGCTTTATTCGTTGATGCTTGCTGCTTCAACTGTTTAATTATTGGCGCTAGTAAATTATTACGGCTGTATGGTGAATAACTATCAGCGCTTAAATTGTTACTATTTTCATCTTGAGCAGCTTGCTCAATAGATTTATCTTTTTTAGTACCTGAGCCTGTGGTTGATAAAGTAAGTTGCTCTTGCTGCTTTTGCTCAAACTCACTAAATATAATAATTTTATCGTTTGCGTTAAGGGTTAAGTCGTTTTTAGCATTTTTTACAATGGCTTGCGCAACATCAAACTGATGTACTTCTATATCACCACTAATATTTATTTCACGAATTACTAAGCCATAACTTAAATCAGCTTGTTGTAGTAGATCACCACGTACCGACTTTAACACGTCGGAAATGCGCTTACCTTCATACCACTGGTAGCTGCCAGGGCGAACTACTGCCCCCACTAAATTTACAACGTTATTATATTGTGCGCTTACCGTGTTAAAACGAATGCGATCGCCGTCTTGCGGAATGTAATTTATATTGCTAGCAGAAAAGTCTACGGTAAGTACTTCTTTGCGGTTGTTTTTAAAACGCTCTACCACGGCATTTTTAGTATAAGCGCCCGGCTTTAGGCCGCCTGCCATAGCTAATAGCTCTTTGGCTGTTTCGCCCTTTTTTAGCTCAAAAATAGCAGGGCGTTTCACTAAACCTTCAACGGTTACTTGCGAGCCAACAGATGGCACAAATACTACATCGCCAGGTTTTAAAATTATATCGTTGCTGCTATCACCACTAATAAGTAAATCGTATAAATCGAAGTTAGTTACTACTTTACCAGCACGTTTTACTTGTATATTACGCAGTGATGCAATATCCGACACCCCGCCACTTACAAATAATGCATGCGATACCGTAGTTAACGACGACACACTGTAACTACCAGGTTTATATGCTTCACCTAATACCATAATTCGCATACTGCGGAGCTGGCCAAGTGATACAAACGCTTTTACACCTATAACTTCTTGCTCTACCTTTAGTTTAATTAACTCTTTAACCTCTGCAAAGGTTAAGCCAGCTACTTGCACTGGGCTCAAGTCAGGAATGTTAATTCGGCCTTCTCTATCAACGATGACTTCGTAGCTTGCGCTTTCTTTACCGTAAAAGTTGATTAATAGCTGATCGCCACGCCCCACTAAATACGTATCGGGTACTGCGGCGTTTTCGTTGGGCATGAATGTGGTGGGTTCGCCGGCAAATAAGTCATAGCCAAATGGCTTAACTGTATTAGGGTTTTGTTTTGATGGTTCTGCTTTTGCTGCTTGCTCTTGTTGTACTAAACGAGGACCGATTGTTGGTTCTTCAACTTGAGGTTGATTACTTGATTGGCTTGACCCAGTTATTACCGATAGATCAACACCGTACTGTTTTGCAAGCGCCTGCTGCTGAGACTTAGGCAACTTTTTAAATTGCTCTATTTGCGATGCACTTGGGGTAAAAGCCAATGCGTTAAAGCTGCTGATAATTATCAGCGCACTAATAAAGTATTTAAAAAAGTTCACGAGTAGGTATTTCCCTAGTTCTACAGTCGATAATGCGCGTATCATACACCATTTTCGCGTAATTAAAAAAGAGGCAACCGCCTCTTTTATTACATAATTGTTATTAAAACCGCTATTGGTTAAAAGCTATACACCAATGTTAATGAGGTCTCTGTATCAGTTGCTTCTTTATCGTCAGCAACATCTGAGTTATTAGTGATATTGTAGGCTACTTTCATTTGTAGTGAGCCATTAATTTTAGTCAGCAGTGCGGTTTCTGAGCGAGTTTTAGTGTTTGTATCACCATATTCAACAGACACTAACTGAGTAAAACGTGCGTTGTCTGAAATTTTCCAGCTAAAATCTACTTTACCTAAGGCAATTACTTCGCCTTCGTATTCACCCGCTAGTGAGTTGCCGTTTTCATCAACCTCTTCGCTTACATCTGGGTATTTAAAGTACTTATAACCTGGACCAATTTCAGCGTTTAATTTCATGTTTGACTCGTTTAGTAAACGTAAACCATAACCCGCTGAAATAACTGATTCACTTCGGTATGCGCCAAAGTAATCAGATACGTGCGACCCATAAATAAATAAATGAGCGTGCTTTTCGTTTAATTTGTAATTACCCTGCGCTGAAATAGAGTACTTTTCGTTAGTACGCTGTTTTTCTTTTGTACCGTCGTCGTTTTCTACTTCATCTTCTTTGTAGATGCCGTCTAGCTTGTATTCGTTGTTCCAGTACTCTAGGTTATGCAATACTTTAATACCACCTTTTAGGGTGGTTGTTTCGGTATTACCGCTGGTAATAATAGCGCCTACTTCACTGGTTACTTCCCAGGTTTTTTGTTCTTCTTCTGCTGCAAATGCATTGGTTGTAGCTGAGGCTGCTACTAAAATTGATAAAAGCTTAAGTTTCATTAAAAAATAACCCTGTAAATATAATATGTATACTTATTAAAAAAAGCAGCGCACATGCTAACCAATCTCATATGATCGCTGCCTTAATAAAATAAATATTTTAAAAATTAGTCTTGCTTATGTAAATGAACATCCATTTGTGGGAACGGAATAGTAATGTCTGCGTCGTCTAACGCTATTTTAATGTTTTCCATTAACGACCAATATGTTGGCCAGTAATCTTCTGACTTAACCCACGGGCGCACAATAAAGTTAACACTTGAATCTGCAAGTTCAGAAACCGATACGTTGTATGCAGGATCTTTTAAAATACGCGGTTCGTTATCAAGCACTGATTTAAGTACTTCTTTTGCTTTTCGTAAGTCGGCGTCGTAGCCAACGCCAATCACAAGGTCAACGCGGCGAGTTGCTTCGCGTGAGTAGTTAATGATTGCATCTGACATGATTTTTGAATTTGGCATTACAATTACTTTGTTGTCAGGAGTGCGCATTTCAGTTGAGAATATTTCGATTTTTTTAATCGTACCGGCTTTGCCGCCCGCTTCAACATAGTCACCTGATTTAAATGGGCGAAGTAGAATAATTAATACGCCTGACGCAAAGTTAGATAACGACCCTTGCAGTGCTAAGCCAACGGCTAAACCTGCCGCACCTAAAATAGCAATGAATGACGTGGTTTCGATGCCAATTTGTGACAGCGCCATTAAAATAGTGGCTGCAAATACAATGGCATATACAATACTAGAGACAAACGATGAAACCGCTTTATCTACTTTTTTCTTGTCGAATGCTTTTTCGGTTAACTTTGCACAAAATTTAGCAATTCGTCCACCCAGTAAAAATATAACAAGCGCTATAACTGCCTGAATACCATAGTGTAAAATTAAGCCTGAATTTTCATTCAGCCAATTGAGTATTGAATCCATATTAACTCCTGATAGTGTTATTTAGCAGTTTAGCGATATTGTTTGTTGTATTGTAAATCTTTAATACGTGTTTGCAACAGCGTTTTACAAGGTTCGAGGAATTTAAAAACCTTACGGTTAATATAGCAAGGTTTTTTATACCCGTAGGCGGGAGTTTACCTCGCGCAGGGTTTAATAAAATGCGCGGGATAACCAGCGCTCACGTTCAATACAAACATCATGCTTGGCTTAATCTCTACCTAAAACCTAAAATCTTTGTCTTTAATCTCTTCCTCTGTGAACTCTGTAACCTCTGTGGTAAATAGTGTTTTAATTTTTTGCACCACAGAGTACACCGAGGCGCTACGCGCTTCACAGAGAAGACAAAACAAATAAAACATGTCTTTAATCATTTCCTCTGTGTGCTCTAACCCTCTGTGGTGAATAAAATCTCTTTAAGATCTTTTTGCACAAAGAGAGGTGAATGAGGAGTAAATGAGAAAACAATAACCATGAGCCCGAGTGATTAATTGTTTTTCACTAGCTCTAAAAGCGCAGCGTCTCTTAACCTCTTTGTGAATAAGTTTATTACCTAAAACCACCTGCGCGGGATAACCAGCGCCTACAAACCATTTTGAACCACAGAGTACACCGAGGCGCTACACAGAGAAGAAAATCTTGTGCGGGATTCGAGGTTCGAGGTTCGAGGTTCGAGGAATTTAAAAACCTTACGGTTAATATAGCGAGGTTTTTTATACCCGTAGGCGGGAGTTTACCTCGCGCAGGGTTTAATAAAATGCGCGGGATAACCACCGCTCACGTTCAATACAAACACCATGCTTGGCTTAATCTCTACCTAAAACCTAAAATCTTTGTCTTTAATCTCTACCTCTGTGAACTCTGTGACCTCTGTGGTAAATAGTGTTTTAATTTTTTGCACCACAGAGTACACCGAGGCGCTACGCGCTACACAGAGAAGAAAATCTTGCGCGGGATTAGGGATTCGAGCTGCCCGTTGCCCGTTGCCCGTTGCCCGTTGCCCGTTGCCCGTTGCCCGTTGCCCGTTGCCCGTTGCCAATAGCTTAAATATAGAATACTTAAAATAAGTTTAATTTTTTTGATTTTTTGCTTCACAAGCATGGGGATATTATGTATTATGCGCGCCACACCAAACAAGGTGTATGTAGTGGCGGTTGTAGCTCAGTTGGTAGAGCCCCGGATTGTGATTCCGGTTGTCGCGGGTTCGAGCCCCGTCAATCGCCCCACTATTTTCTAAGTTCCCTCAGTAATGTCCAAAGTTAATCTTTTAGTTATATCTACCCGGCTTTAAGCCAAAAAAACCTTAAATAAAGAAATAATACTGACTTATCTGTTTGCTTAAGCTTATTTGCGTCTTTACTCCGCGTTTACTTATATCCTTTAACTTATACTTTTATAAAACCCTGACGCGACATAAAGTCGCTGCTACTATAGATATTACCCTGCGTCTCACTTTAACTTATACTTTTATAAAACCCTGACGCGACATAAAGTAGCTGCTACTATAAATATTATCCCGCGTCCCACTTTAACTTATACTTTTATAAAACCCTGACGCGACATAAAGTCGCTGCTACTATAAATATTACCCTGCGTCTCACTTTCACTTATACTTTTATAAAACCCTGACGCGATATAAAATCGCTGCTACATAAATTAAAAAATAACTCCCGTAGCAGCGGGTTTACCCCGCGTCATAGTGCCTTAAAAAGACGCGATGTGAAATCGCTGCTACACTTTATTCTTTATACGCAAGGACTCGCTATGAAGAAGGCTTATCGTCTCAGGAAAGGGAGGGTTTCTTTAACTAATCACTGCTATATTGTCACTATGGTATCCCATAATCGTAATAAGCTTTTTACTAAACTTAATATGAATCGTTGTTTAATAAAACATATGCGAGAGCTAGAACGAGAACAACGAATAAAATCGATCGCATTTGTTATTATGCCAGACCACTTACATTGGCAATTTCAAATACTTTCAAACAATACGCTTTCAAATATAGTTCGTCTTTTTAAAGGTAGAACTGCCGCGAGTTTTTATCAGTTTGAGGTTTATAGATTGTGGCAAAAAGGATATTACGATCATTTAATTCGTAATGAAGAAGATCTTATAGCAAGCGCTCGTTATATTATTGCCAATCCTTTGAGGGCAAAGTTAATAGCCAATGTTGCAGATTACCCTTATTGGGATTGCGTTTATGTTTAATATTACACTTGATACGTAGCAGCGGGTTTACCCCGCGTCACCGAGTCTTTAAAAGACGCGATGTAAAATCGCTGCTACTGTAAATATGCAAGCTTGGGGTTCGGGATTCGAGTTTCGAGTTTCGAGACGCGGCATAAAGTCGCTGCTACACCAATCAATCTTAACCCGCATCTCGCAGCCCGTCGCTCGTAAGCTTTGAGCACGTAACCTAAAAAGACGCGACATAAAGTTGCTGCTACATATTATTTAAGGCGGTCTTTCCACTGCTCTACGGGGAGTGGTTTTGAAAATAAATAGCCTTGGAATAAGTCACAACCGCGTTGTTTTAAATAATTAAACTGGGCTATCTCTTCAACCCCTTCGGCAACGCTGTTTACGCCAAGTGCTTTGGCCATGTCGATAATCATGTTAACGATTGTTTTGCTAGAGCTGTCATCGTCATCCATAATGCCGTCAACAAAGTACTTATCTATTTTAAGCTCTGAAATTGGTAGTTCTTTCAAATAGCTCAAACTTGAATAGCCGGTACCAAAGTCATCAATTGAAAACCTAAAGCCCATTTTATTAAGTTCAAGCATAGTTTCTTTTACTAACTCAATGTCGGAGACTAAGGTCGTTTCAGTCAGTTCAATAACTAAGTTAGTTGGCGATATCTGCCATTTTTGCACACTGGCCAACAGCTTTTGTTTAAAATCAGGAGCCACAATTTGCTTGGCACTAATGTTAACGGCAATACAGGTGCTTTTACCTAATAAATCGACTTGATGCAATAACTTACATACTTGATCAATCACCCAATCGCCAATTTTAATAATGGCTTCACTCTCTTCTGCTAGGGGGATAAATTCCCCAGGGCTTATTACGCCTAATTCCTCAGAATCCCAACGTAATAATGCTTCGGCTGAATTAAAGGTATTTTCATTAATAAATTGTGGCTGTAGTACCAGTGTTAATTCATCACTTTTATCAACATTTATTAGTAAATAGTGAATCTTATTAGTACGTTCGTAACGTTTTAATGCATCTGAATCTGCAAAGTAATGACCAAAGGGTGATAATTTTTTGGCTTGCTTTTGTGCATAGTCTAATTTGTTAAATAAAGACTCGTAAGAGTCTTTACTCGCATCAATAATAGTACTGCCTAGTGAAGCACTCAACACTACATCAAGATCACTGATCTTATGTGAGAAATTATCCAATGCTAATATTTTAGCGTCTATGATTGGTTGCTGTTCTTCTAAAAAAGGTAACTCATTACTTATATTGGCACTTATAATTAAAAAAGAATCGACTCCGCTTTTATATAACTTGTACCCACCCTTTGTAGCATTGGATAACTTTTTAGCCGTTAAAATGAGTGCCTCGTTACCCGCTTCAATTCCGTACTTAAAATTAAATTGCGCTAACTTATCCATATCTAATAATGCAGCGTATATATAACCATTATTAATGCTAGCACTTTGCAGTAAACTTCTGCATTCACGTTCAAACCAGCGTTTATTTTTTAAACCGGTAATAAGATCTGAATAAGCTAAGTTATAGATAGTGTCTTGCGCTTCAAGCTTTTCGCTTATATCTCTCACTACGCCAATATATTCAACGCTTTGGTCATTAACAGCTTTGGTAAGTGACAATTCTATTTGAAAAATAGTGCCGTCTTTTTTTCTTGCAGGTAGTTGCCTACCCACACCAATAATTTTAGCCTCCCCTGTTTGCTCATAATTTCGCATATACGAGTGATGTTTAGATGCATAAGGCTCTGGCATTAAGTTATTAATCGATATACCAAGCATTTCATTTTGCTGATAGCCAAACATCGTTAATGCAGTTGAATTACAGTGAACAATCACACCCTGTTTATTAATAGTGATCACTGCATCATTTAGGTTATTTAAAATAGCTTCAAGGCGGTTTTTTTTATTTTCAACCTTAGCTTTTAATTCGTACTCTAAGGTAACATCCTCAAACGCACCTTGAACGGCAGTTAAGTCATTATTAATATCAAAAACAGGTTGCCCGCTAGTACGCACCCATTTTTTTCGCCCTTTTGCATCTACAAACTCAAAGTCCTCACAATAAGGAAGCCCTAGTGTTTGTAGTCGCTTAAACAACTGGTTTATACGCGCTTGTTCTTTTTCACCCGCATAATGCGCGATGGCTTGAGTCGTATTTATTTTAGTATTAGCAGCAAGTGCATATATTTTATAAACCTCAGGCGAAAAATATAATTCATCAGTTAAAACTGTATATTGCCAACTCCCCACTTTTGCCATACTTTCAACTGCATCAGTCAGCAGCTTTTGCGAACTTGATTTATTTTCAAAGAAACATTTTTGTAAATAAACACTAGTATAGTTAGCAAAACTTAACAGGGTTGATTTATAAGATTCTAAATTTTGATGCGCATTAAAATACAGGCCCACTAAGACACCTGTTAGTAAGCCATCATCATTTAAAATAGCCGCCCCAATATAGGCATTGGCATTGATTGCCTGTAACAGCCTATTTTCAGGGTAACTTTGCTGTAAATCATGGGTAATAAAACATACATTTTGGGTTAAAAGGGGCTCACATGGCGAACCTTCAAGGCTGTAAGAAAAGTTTTCAACCACCTCGGCATTGCATAAAACTAACTGCGTAGTTGCTAATTTAGCTTCATCAACAGAGGCAATAAATAAGTAATCGGCTTTAATTTCTTGCTGCAGCACTCTCAATTGTGCACTTAAATTCGCACATTGAGAATACGATACATCATAGGCTGAGCCTATATCTAACTGCTTGCTATTCTTGCTCACTTTACTAACCTACTTTGAAAGAAAGACCGAGTGATGCTAACGATTTAGAGTGTTTTTCAATCGCATCAGACTCTGCCCCTACACAATGCGCTTGGGCTAAGTTTTCTGAAGACGCGCTACTAATATTGGAAATATTGCGGCTAATTTCTTGCGATACCATGCTTTGCTCTTCAGCCGCCGTTGAAATCTGCGTTGCTAAATCAGAAATATCAGTAATTGCCGCATATACTTTTGATACGATATCTTGAGTATTACGCGTTTCTTTAACACATGTTTCAGCAGCGTGTTTACCCGCTTCCATTGTTTTTGACCAGTTGAGTAGCGTAGACTGCATTTCGGAGATAGAGATTTGAATTTGCTCTGTGGCGGTATGCGTTCTGCTTGAAAGCGCACGTACTTCGTCAGCAACAACTGAGAAGCCTCTACCGTGCTCACCGGCACGCGCAGCTTCTATAGCCGCATTAAGTGCAAGTAAATTTGTTTGGTCGGCAATCCCTTGTATCTCTTGCATTATGCCACCAATTTTTTCAGCCTCTGTTGCTAGCTCGCTCGCTGAACTTGCTGAGTTATCAACTTCTGTTGCGAGTAACGATACTTCACGCATGGTGCCTGACATAGCTTGCGTTGCATTTTCGCAGTCTTGATGAGCTTGTTGAACACGTTGGTTGGTTACTAAGGTATTTTTAGCGACCTCATCAATTGAATGCACCATTTCTTCGACCGCAGACGATACCTGATGTAATTCAGACGCTTCTTTTTCAACGCCAGCCTGCGCAGCTTCAGCACAAACTTTAAGCGAATCAGCTCCTTTGCTAAGGCTTAAAGTGCCATCAATAATACGCCCAACAATGGTGGTTACTTTACCCTCAAGTAATTTAATCTGAAAATCACTATAGCTGAGGCTATCGCTGCCAGAGTATACATGACGAGATACACTGTCACTGCCTTTTTGGCTTTCTTTAAGCGCACTTTGCGAGCGAATTAATTCTTCATAAAAAATAATAAAAGGCAAAGGAACAAACAGCAAACATAACCAGAACATGTAACTTGTTAACCAAGCAATTAAGGCTGCACAGCCAATAAATAGCGGCAACTTAAATGCAGCTAATTTTTCACTTAAAGGCGTAATTGATTGACCGTTGTTTAAACGTTGGTATAGCTTTTCTGCGCGGTTTTTATATTCAGGCAGAAGCTGTTGACGAACTGATTGATAACCTACTTTTTTACCGTTTTCGTAAATAGGGGTAACAAATGCATCAACCCAGTAATAACGCCCGTCTTTACATCTATTTTTTACAGCTCCTCGCCATGCGGTATCGCTTTTTAAGTTAGACCACATATCTCCAAATGCCGCAGGAGGCATTTCTGGGTGACGAACCATATTATGGTTTTTCCCTTTCAACTCATTAATGGTATACCCTGAAACTTTACAAAAGCTATCATTTGCATAAGTGATAACACCTCGTAAATCTGTTGTAGAAACGAGTTCTTCATCAATGCCGAACGAAACTTCTTGGTCTACCGTTGCTTGATTTCTTCTACTCATAGTGGGTGCTTCATTATGTTTGAATTTTCGAGATGTTAATTTATAAATGTATAAAACACAATTATACATTCTTGCTATATGTTAGTGGTTTTGAAACTACAGAAACTTCATCCTACTCATCTACACACTAAAAATATACATTTAAAAACATAA
>NZ_LYRQ01000075.1:0-15959 GCF_001661605.1 Pseudoalteromonas sp. MQS005
ACATTGTAAATGCAATATTAAATAATAAAATAAATAAAATATTCAATTGATATGTTAAAAGTTGTCTATATAATGCGCAAAAATCGTTTGTTTAACTCGTTCAAATAGGACCACCTGATGAAAACTCAATTACTTTTAGCCGCCTCTCTTTTTGTTTCTGTAACTGCTACTGCGCAAAGCAATACGTATTACAGCCAAGACAACAAATTAGAGTCTAATTTATGTGTTGTAAGCGCCAATGAGGGGTTTTCGGCTGCTCGTAAAATGGCAGCAAAGCACGGTGTATATTTATCGCGTTATTCAAAAAGTATCCTATGTAACGGTCAAGACATCCGTGACATTGCAAAAAAAGAAGCAGCAACGCAATCAGTTGTGTCTAAAGTAGAAGTATTTGCAAAAGATTCACACCAAGAAACACAGTTATGTATGACTGCATTAAAGCAAGGCTTACAACCAGTACGTAAGCAAATTGGTAACTTAAATTCATTAAAGTGTAATGGCCAAAGCGTTACTGATTTTGTTAAGCGTTACCAAAACGCTGCAATCTAAATTACCGTATTAGATATAAATAGCTCGGTTCTTACCGAGCTTTTTTTTTGCAAAAATTACCAGAGTAGCTTGCAAAAATTGCATTATTAAATATCGTAATAGAAGTTGTTCTTGGTTAATTGTTTGATTTTAATAGTTTATTTTTTTGGCATCGTATTTGTATTACTAGATTTGAAATTTATTAATACAAGGATACGTCTGATGAAAAAATTAACGATAGCTTCTACTGTTTTAGCCGCATTGAGTTTAGCCGCTTGTTCTTCAAATCAAGGTTTAGAAAAAATCGACAGTGATTTTGCAAGCTTAGATAACGACAGCGATGGCTTTATTTCTAAAACAGAAGCCGACGATGATAGTATTTGGCAGCACTTTTCAAATATAGATACAAATATGGATAATCAAATAAGCCGTAATGAATATGATGCTTATATGCAGCTAAATGCTGGGAAAGTTGCTACAGATAGTGAAGTGAGTGAGTCTGCATTTAAGGCTGATATTGCGAAGTTTGATAAAATAGAAAATGACTTTAAAAGCTTAGATAATGATAGCAACGGTTTTATTTCAGTTTCTGAAGCTGACGATGATGATATTTCAAATCATTTTGGTTACATGGACAGCAATAAAGATAAACGAGTAAGTAAAAAAGAGTTTAATAGCTATATCAAAAAGCATGGTGATTCTGTTGCAGAGGACGATGCACTTGAGCAATTTAAAAATAGCTAAATTACATTATTAAATACACTTGATACCAAGCCAGTGTTTTTCACTGGCTTTTTTATACCTATAAAATGTTATTTTATTAATATGTTTTCCTAGTTTGCCGTTGTTCTGTCATAATAGATGGCTGTGTGTTTTTATTAACTTTAGAGTGATTATGGTTGGTCGGCGAATTAGTGATGAACAATTAATTGAAATCATTGAAGCGGCGATTTTTGTGGCAGGCAAACCCGTATCAAAACGTCATCTTAAGGACACGGTTTTAAACGACTTAGCAATTTCTATGGCGCGCATTAATGATGCTGTAGAGACCATTCAAGTTCACTATCAGACGCGTGGAATACGTTTAGTTGAAGTAGGCAGTGGCTATCGTTTTCAAGCGTGCAGTAGTTTAAGCCCATGGTTGAGTAATTTATGGCAAGAACGTGCCCCTAAATACTCGAGAGCTTTACTCGAAACCCTGTCGTTAATTGCATACAAGCAACCCATTACCCGTGGTGAAATTGAGCAAGTGCGGGGTGTAGCAACTGGCTCAAATATTATTAAAACTCTGCTTGAAAGAGAGTGGATTAAAGTAGTTGGGCATAAAGAAGTACCCGGTAAACCGGCACTTTATGCAACGACTAAACAATTTTTAGATTATTTTTCGATAACGGGACTTCATGATTTACCCGCATTGCCAGAGCAACAGCAAAGTAAAATTACCCAGTTATTAAGTGATCCTTCTGTGAGAGAACCATCCGAATGAGTATACAAGGTGAAAAGTTACAAAAAGTCCTAGCCCGTGCAGGTGTAGGCTCACGCCGTGAAATGGAAAAATACATTGATGCAAATCGTGTGAGTGTAAATGGTAAAGTAGCTAAGTTAGGCGACAGGGTTGAAGAAACCGATTTAATTCGTGTTGACGGCCATACCGTTAAAATAGAAGAAAAAGCAGACAGAATTTGTCGTGTAATTATGTATAACAAACCAGAAGGCGAGTTAAGTACGCGTAAAGACCCTGAAGGCCGTAGAACCGTTTTTGACCGCTTACCTCGTATTGATGGCGATCGCTGGATAGCAGTAGGCCGATTAGACGTGAATACCTCAGGCCTAATGCTGTTTACCAATGACGGTGAATTGGCAAACCGCTTAATGCACCCAAGCTATGAAGTTGAACGCGAATATTCAGCACGTGTATTTGGTGAAGTCACTGACGAAACAATGAAAAACTTACTGCGTGGCGTAGAACTTGAAGATGGCCCCGCAAAGTTCACTGGTATCAAGCCTATGGGCGGTGAAGGTATTAATCGTTGGTATAATGTAACGCTTAACGAAGGTCGTAACCGTGAAGTGCGTCGTTTATGGCAATCACAAGATGTGGAAGTATCACGTCTTATTCGTATTCGTTACGGTAAATTAGAGCTTGATAAGCGTGTACCGCAAGGTGGCTGGATTGAGTATGATTTAGATACGGTTAACTATTTACGTAAAACAGTAAAGCTTGGCAAAGAAACACAAACTAAGCTGTCGGTTATTCCTGAAAAGCGTAAAGACAAGCGCGCTAAAATAAACCAAATTCGCAAGGCGGTTAAAAAGCACAATCAACGTGTAAAACCGACTAAACGTAAGTAATTAAAGCATAAAACAACAAAGCCGCTTTTTATAGCGGCTTTTTTACGTTTAAAACTAAATATTACTTTTTAGCTTGTGCGTCTAACGATTGGCCATTGATATTTTTTGAGTCATCACTCATTAAATACAGGTAAGTTGGCATTAAATCTTCAGGTGTTGCTAGTAAATCACGATCTTCACCTGGAAATGCACTTGCACGCATTGATGTACGTGTTGCGCCTGGATTGATGCAGTTAACACGGATTGGCGTTTTTTCAACTTCACACGCCCATGTTTGCATCATACCCTCTACCGCAAACTTAGAAATAGCGTAAGGTCCCCAAAATTCTCTTCCTTTACGACCTACACCCGATGAGGTAAATACCACTGAAGCACTTTTTGACTTACGCATTACAGGGAACAACGCTTTGGTGATCATCGCTTGTGCAGTTACGTTTACTTTCATTACATTTTCGAATGTTGATGAACAAAAGTGCTCCAACGGCCCTAAAGTACCTAAAATACCCGCGTTATTTAATAGTCCATCAAGGCGGCCAAATTGGCTCTCGATAGTTGCAGCAAGGTCGCGGTAGTTTTGTTTAGTTGCACCTTTTAAGTCCATAGGCACAATCGCTGGCTGTGGGTAGCCTGCATTGACGATTTCGTCATACACACATTCTAGTTTATTAGTTGTTTTTCCTAATAAAATAACGGTTGCACCATGTTTAGCATAAGTAATTGCTGCAACACGGCCGATACCATCACCTGCGCCTGTTATCAAAATTACTTTGTCTTTAAGTGCGTTTTCAGTTGCTTGATAGGTATGCATAAAAGTACCAATGTTTAAATTTTTTTTGATTTTAACATAGCAAATCGACAAGTAATCGAATTTATTACAAATTTAGGTGGCGAAACTAGAAAGTTTACGTTAAGTTTAACTGGTCTAATGTCTCATTAATATACTAGCTACATTATTTTAACTTAATTACACTGGCTATAAACACACTATAAAAATAAGATTTGTGCGGAGAACACTATGAAAAAAATGCTACTCTCGCTCTCAGTTGCAGCTGCATTAGCAGGCTGTGGCGGCGGAGAAACGTTAGAAGATGTTAAAAACGATTCAGTTACAGTTATTCCAAAAGCTACGGTAAAATTTGACCCTGCAAATGGTGTAATTTCGGTTCCTAATGATTTATTGATGAGCGGTACGCGCGATGGCACATTAAACATTCCTGGTGAGCTAAATGACGAAAATGTTTCTATCCCTCGCGCTGCGTATGCGGATCCGCAACTTGCACTAGGGGCACTTGATGGCTGGTCTACGCAAGTTCCTTTTAAAATAGATTTAACGTTTCCACCGGGCATTAGCCTAGATGAAACGTCTGCAGCTTCACCAGGCTCAGTACGTATTTTTGAAGTGATCATGGGTGCAAGCCTAACAGATGCCGAATGCTCACAAGCACCAGCCGGTGCTGCATGTAAATTAGTGGGCGAATTAACCTTTGGTGTTGATTTTGTTACACAAGGCTCTGGAGACGCGGTTGCAATTATTCCACTTAAGCCATTTAAGGCTGGTAGCTCGTACATTAATGTATTAACGACTGGGCTTAAAGATTCAGAAGGTCGCTCAATTGAGCCATCATCAACATATGCGACTGTTAAACAAGAAGCGCCGTTAGTAACGCCATCACAACTTGCGCTGCAAGGGGCTGTTAACAGCTACGAAAACGTAGTGGTAAGCTCAGGAAATATCACCAAAGACGATATCATTTACTCAGCTGCCATGACAATGCAATCAGCAGGTCCTGTGCTTGGCACGATTAAAAAGGTTTTAGCAGCAAGCTTAACAGAGCCAACAATTCCAACGCCTGCGTTGCAAATTCCAACACAGCCTATGGCTAATGTACAACAAGCGTTTGCAATACAAGGTGTAACGGTGCCTGACGTATTCCAAGTAGCACAGTATCAAAAAGGCAGCATCCAGCTACCTATGTATTTAGGTACACCTACGGGTAAAGAAATCAGTGATTTAAATGATACTTACTGGCAAGGTATGTGTGACAGTGCCGTTGCTATTTTAGGTTACAAAGCGCAAGCGGGTGAAGCGTTCCCAACTGATCCCATTAGCACTAACGATGCGATGTGTGCTGCTTTGAGTGATGGACAGCTTCGTGACTTAGGGCTTGATAGCACTAAACACTTAACTAAATATAACTCACTTCCTAAAATGCAAAGTATGGAAAATGTGCCAGTACAAATTACCAAACCGATTTTACCGGTTGTTAATGCGTACCGAACAGGCTTAGGTTTAGAGCCTTTTGCTGCTATGCCAGAAAATGGCTGGCCAGTGGTTATTATGCAACACGGTATTACCACACAAAAAGAAAGCATGTTAACGCTAACAGCGCAGCTTTCATTGCAAGGCTTTGCAACGGTTGCAATTGACCATCCTCGTCATGGCGAGCGTGGAATAGATGTTGATGTTGATGGCACAGATGACTTTAACGCAACATCAGGCTCTGTACTTAGTTACATGAACCTAAGCTCGTTATTGGTCGCTAGAGACAGCTTACGCCAGTCAAGTGCTGACTTACTTGGTTTACGTTTAGGCTTAAACTTCAGTGGTGATAGTTCACTCAATTCTAGAGATGTATCTTATATTGGCCATTCACTGGGCTCAATTGTAGCGCCTGCATTTATTGCACAAGCGAATAGCCCATTGGCTGATCAAGTAGACCCACTCTTTAAAGTTAATGCTGTTGCATTGGCAAGCGGCGGTGGCGGTATTGCTAGCTTCTTATTAGAGTCAGCCGCGTTTGGTCCATTTATTCAAGGCTCTGTACTTTCTCAAGCTGGAACTGCTGAAGCTGACGAGTTTAATGCATTCTTAAATGCTGGTGCGTTATCAAACTGTGGCGCCTTGTTACCAGACATGCAGGACTTCTTAAGCTGTGGCTTTAATGAATTTGCAGCATCGCTAACGATGGCGGGAGAAGCTGATAAATTGGCTAACATTAAGGGCGTGATGACGCAGTTTGTATTTGCAGCTCAAACCGCATTGGATAGTGGCGACCCGACTAACTATGCAGCAACGGTTAAAGCACTAGAAACACCTGTGTATATGAATGTTGTTGTTGGTGATGGTACTGATAGTAACAAGCCAGACCAAGTTATTCCGCCGATGACTGCTAACAATCCAATTGCAGGTACACTACCTCTAGCTAACTTTATGGGGTTAGAAACAGTGAGTACATCTCAAGCACCAACAGAGATGGGCGCTAGCTATTTAGTTAAATTTAACACAGGTCATCATGGCTCGGTATTGACACCGGCGCAAGATGAAAGACAGTCGTCTACAGCAGCGGGCAGCGCCGCAGCTAATGCAGAAATGCAATTGCAAATTGCAACTTATCTAGCATCGCGTGGACGTTTATTATCTGTATCAGATACTGACATTGTGACTAATTAATAATCAACCACTCAATTAAGTCTAAAAAGCCACTGTATAGTGGCTTTTTTTTATTTTAAAGCATGCTAAATTGGCTGAAATTTATAAACGGAGAACACAGTTGGAATTTTTATACGAGTACGGCTTATTTTTTGCAAAAACCATTACCTTTGTTATTGCTATTGCTGTGATTTTAACCTTAATTGTAAGCTCGGCTGTTAAGCCAAAAGCGAAAAAAGGTGAGATTGAAATTGATGACCTATCAGAGCAGCTGACCAATATAAAAGAAAGCTTTTTAAATAATACGCTAGGTAAAAAAGAGTTAAAAGCCTATCAAAAACAACAAAAAGCAGAGCAAAAAAAAGCGGACAAAGAAGCGCCTAAATCACGACTCTATGTTATTGACTTTAAAGGCAGTATGGACGCACATGAAGTAGAAAGCTTGCGCGAAGAAGTGACCGCGATAATTTCGATAGCGGATGCAAAAAAAGATAAAGTGTTAGTTCGCCTTGAAAGTGGTGGTGGCGTGGTACATGGCTATGGTTTAGCCGCATCACAATTACAACGTTTAAAGTCAGCCGGTATTGAGTTGACTGTATCAATAGATAAAGTCGCCGCCAGTGGTGGTTACATGATGGCTTGTGTGGCTGATCATATTATTGCAGCACCGTTTGCAATTGTTGGCTCTATTGGTGTTATTGCACAAATTCCAAATTTTAATAAAATTTTAAAGAAAAATGATGTCGAGTTTGAGCAAATTACGGCGGGTGAATTTAAACGCACGTTAACTTTATTTGGTGAAAATACCGATAAAGCCCGTGAAAAGTTCCGCGAAGAGATAGAGCAAACTCATGTATTGTTTAAAACTTTTGTGAGCACTCAGCGCCCAAGATTAAATATGGATTTAGTGGCAACGGGTGAACATTGGTTTGCAACCCAAGCAATTGAAAAAGGGTTAGTCGATACTATTAAAACCAGCGATGATGCGTTGTTAGAGCAACAACAGCAATATCAAATTTATAAAGTGCAATACAAGATTAAAAAAGGATTAAGTGACAAGCTGGCAATGGGTTTGAGCCATGGTGTGAATAAAGCGGGTGTAAGTTTAATGTCAAAGTTTAAGGCGTTAAACCCTTAATAATTTAATCACTCAAACCCAACAAAAAAGCCTTGTTACTTAACGAAGTAGCAAGGCTTTTTTTATGACTATTGTCAGAAATACTAATCAATAGATTTGTGGTAGTCCTCTAAATCTTTTGCTGCATTTGGGTCGTTAAAGATACTTTCATCTAGTTCACCTTCGCTTTTAGCGACGACACACGTAACCATACAGTCACCCGTTACGTTTACTGCTGTACGGGTCATATCAAGCAATCTGTCTACACCAATAATAATGGCGATGCCCTCAACAGGTAAGCCAACTTGGTTAAGTACCATGGCTAGCATAATTAAACCAACACCAGGTACACCCGCCGTACCAACAGAGGCAAGCGTTGCAGTTAGTATCACCATTAAGTAATCAGAAATAGTTAAGTCAACACTAAATACCTGAGCGATAAATACCGTAGCCACACCTTGCATAATTGCGGTGCCATCCATGTTAATGGTTGCACCAAGCGGAATAGTAAACGAAGCGACCGAATTATTAGCGCCAAGCTTTTTAGTTGCCGTTTCAAGTGTAATAGGCATAGTCGCGCTTGAACTTGAGGTACTAAAAGCAAATAAACAAGTGTGCTTCATTTTAGCCAAGAAAGTGAGCGGGTTTAGACCCGTGAGTATTTTTAGCAGCAGGGTGTAGTTTACAAATGCGTGTAGTAATAAGGCTAATACAACCACGCCAAAGTACTTAGCTAAACTCACAATTAAGTTTAGTTCAATGGTAGTGAACAATTTAGCCATTAAGAAAAATACGCCGTAAGGGGCAATGTTCATTAGCAAAGTAACCAGTTTTAAGATAACGGTGTTTAAGTCTTCAAATACAGTAGCGACACGTTTACCTGCTTTTCCGCTAAGTGCCATTGCAATACCGAATAATAGAGCAAACACAATTACTTGTAACATGTTGCCCTTTGCCATTGCTTCAAAAGGGTTGGTAGGGAACATATCAATAATTACGCGAGCTAAAGTAGGCGCTTCTTTGGCATCATAACTTGCTTGAGAGGGTAACCCAATGCCTTCACCTGGGTTAAATAGTAACGCTAAGGTAATCGCGACTGTAATCGCTATTGCCGTTGTAACTAAGTATAAACCAATTGATTTACCGCCTAAACGGCCTAGTTTCTTCGGATCGCTTAAACTGCAGGTACCACATACCAGCGATACAAATACTAAAGGCACAACCAGCATTTTCAAACTGGCTATAAATATTTGCCCACCTACATGGAAAAGGCCATCAACAAAAAAGGCTTTAATTGGCAAAGAGAATAACCCAAGAGGAATTAGGTAATCGTCTTCACCAGCTAATATAGCCTGAAATATAAAGCCTACTGCAACACCAAGCACCATACCAATCATGATGCGAGTAGTTAAACTCATTGAACGGATTTTAGACATATTTCCAATCTATTTTTTATAAATTTGGCATAGACTAACAGCATGTAATTTTTTTTACAGAAAAAACGTCAACTTTTTAAAAATTTTTATCAAAAAAAGGAGTAAAAAACTGAGATTTTAGACTAAGTTATAGGTTAACATTAAGTAAATAAGTTTAACTTAGTAATAGCGCAACGGAGAAACCTATGCCTTTAACTCGTTTGCTCAGCATTATATGGCTCAGCACATTACTCATAGCCTGTGGCGGTGGTGGCTCACTGGAAAAAGAAAGTGGAACCGTTGGTGGTGATACTGGAGGCACCGGTGGAGACGTTGTCGAACAAGCAATTCAAGTTGAACTTGATTTTGAAGATAGAATTGTTACTGCTGATAACCCGCTAGAGGTGGTTGCAACGGTAACCGGAAGTGATGGTCAACCTGTTGTGCGTCAAGAGGTAAGCTTTACCACAACACTGGGTTCTTTTATACCGGCTACAGGTAGCGCTTTAACAAATTCCAGCGGTGTTGCAACTATCGAGCTTAGCGCGGGTAGTGTTGAAGGAGCAGGAACCATTGTTGCAAGTTACGAAGATGCCACAAGTAAACTTGGCTTTTACACGGCAGGTGATGAGCCTCAATCGAATGACTCAACCGCAAATATTGACATTAAAATTTTACAAAACTGCCCTGATAGCTGGTTAAATATAGACAGAGATTCTATAGAGCTTGATCCATCTGAATGTTCTCAAAATAGTAATTTACTCGGGCAACAAGCTATTGTATACGCAAAAATCACCAAACCTGGCAGTAATACGCCAGCAAGTAATGTACTTGTTCAAGCGACAACAACGCTAGGTATTTTATTACCTGAAAGCTTAACGGCTAAAACGGATGCGTTTGGTGTTGCTATTTTGAATTTATTGCCTGGCAGCAGCTCAGGTGTTGGCCAAGTTGAGTTAACCGCTCAGGGCGGCGTTGCGAGTGCTTTATTTGAAATTAACGCTGTTCAAGTAAATGTCAATTTAAGCGCGGGTATTGCAACTGGTGATGTGTTGTCTGCAGGTTCTACTACTATTATTACCGCTCAGATTGTAGATAGCAGCAATAACTTATTCACCACTCCACTTGAAGTACAATTTAACTCGGCATGTGCAGAAGAATCTACTCCTAGAGCCACTATCGATAGTGTGGTAACTAGCATTGGCGGCACGGCAAGCGCAACTTATAAAGCGGATGGTTGTAATGGTATAGATACGATTACAGCAACCGTGGTTACCGGTGGCAACGTTGCCACTAAAACAATTAATATTAATGTAGCTGCCGCTCAAACGGGTTCAATCGCGTTTATGGGTGTGACCAATCAAGTGTTAGCTATTAAAGGAGCTGGCGGTCAGACTCTCACTGAAAACTCAGAGCTTACCTTTAAACTTTTAGATATTAATGGTAACCCTGTTGGTCAAAAGCAGATTGATTTTGCTCTTTCGCAAAACCCCGGCGGCGCGTTGCTAGACAGTGCATTTCAGTTTACCAATAACGAAGGTTTAGTAACTGTAAATGTCCGCTCAGGAAGAGCCGCAGGAGTTTTATCTGTTATTGCATCACATCAAGTTGTGAGTGGCGATACATCACAAAATAATGTGATTTCTATTGTGTCAAATGACATAACCATTACCACTGGTGTGCCAGATCAAGACAGTTTTACGCTTGCAGTGCAAACATTTAATATCGAGTCATTAAATGAAGCCGGGGTGACAACAGACTTAACTGTATTTGCAGCCGATCACTTTAATAATTTTGTTCCTGATAACACGGCAATTTATATAGCCAGCGAAGGTGGTGCAGTAGGCACAATAGATGATCAACAATTTACACCTTTATTACTTTGTCGCACCATAGATGGTGTGTGTAAAGCGCAGTGGCGTAGCCAAAACCCAATTCCTTATCATTACAGCATTTATAAAAACTCTGTGGCTGATAAGTGTGACCGTTTTTTTGGTCAAGCAGCACCTTGTACATTAGGTATCAGAGAGTCACAACTAGACACAAACGGCAATCTACTTACCTATCTTGATAGTAGTGGTAACCCGATATCACTTGCGGATGCGCCAAGTAATGCGCCAATAGATTATCCATTAGGTGGTCGTGTAAGCTTGCTAGCATACTCAGTGGGTGAAGAATCATTTAATGATGTATCTGCTAACGGTGAATTTAATCAAAACGAGTTTGATTCTACATTACAAGATTTACCTGAAGCATTTATAGATTTTAATGAAAACGGTATTTTTGACGGAAATTTACCCGCACCTGCGAACCCTGTAAATTCTAATGGCGGTGAGGATGAGTGGTATGTGGAGCGCTCTGGTGCACTAAATAATGGTCAGTTTGATTCCGGCGATGGCATTTACAATGGCTTGTTATGTAGTGACGAGGCGCTTGCTGCAAATGCATGTACGCGTGAAACAGTAAATGTACGCGATCGTTCAGAGTTAGTGATGTCTGGAAGTATACCTTACATTAGAGCTGTAACGGCTTTAGATGACTGTAGTTTAAGTGATGGTATTCGCTTAGAAGCTTCCGATATGGCGGGTATGTGTGACATAAACCTTATTGATATTAGCAATTCCACACCTTACAGCGCGATTTCAGTGACTATCTTCTTCAGTGATATTCATAATAATCCATTGCCTGCAGGTACTACAGTTACTGTCACTGCCGACAATGGTGTGTTAAGAGGGTTAACAGATTACACCGTTGTGAATACTGCTCAACAAGTGCCTATCTCTGTTTCAGTAAATATTACAAAAGAGGCTGAGCCAAATGATGTTGATTCTGGCTTTTTATACATCGAATTTGTGACCCCTGGTGGAGTGAAAACTCAATATACCGTGATGTCGATTTTAGACGAGCCTAAGGTTTAAAATTAATAAAGCATAGAAAATGCCAACCAATAAGGTTGGCATTTTTGTTTCTATTCTATATATTCCACATCAATTATTCAAAAAGCACTGGTTTGATTAAATTTACAACAGAAATTGTTTGTTTATTCAGTAAATACTGAAAAGTTTGTATTAAAAGCTTGTAAGAACTAGTGTTTGTAGATATACCTATAAATATTCGCGCCGCATGAGTCGGCTAAACACATTTAAAAAACTAGGTTAGAAATAGGCAACTATGGGCAAATCGCTAGTAATTGTAGAGTCACCTGCTAAGGCTAAAACAATTAATAAATACTTAGGTAATGATTTTATCGTTAAGTCCAGTATTGGACACGTACGAGATTTACCTACTTCAGGTTCTGGCAAAAACAAAGCACCAGCAAGCAAAACGCCTGCTGAGGTGCGTAAAATGCCACCTGATGAGAAAGCAGCGTATAAACAGCAACGTGACTATACTAACTTAGTCGCGCGAATGGGCATCGATCCTGAAAAAGGATGGGAGCCACATTACGAAATATTGCCGGGTAAAGAAAAGGTTGTTCAAGAATTACAAAAGCTTGCCCAAAATGCTGATCAAATCTATCTCGCAACGGATTTGGATAGAGAAGGGGAAGCTATTGCTTGGCACCTTCAAGAAATAATTGGTGGCGAGCCAGAAAAATATAAGCGTGTTGTTTTTAACGAAATCACTAAAAATGCAATACAACAAGCATTCGAAACCCCAGGTGAGTTAAACACCGACATGGTTTATGCACAGCAGACCCGTCGCTTCTTAGACCGTGTTGTTGGCTTTATGGTATCGCCCCTATTATGGGCTAAAGTAGCGCGTGGTTTATCAGCGGGTCGAGTGCAATCTGTTGCAGTGCGTTTATTAGTTGAACGCGAACGTGAAATTAAAGCATTTATTCCTGAAGAATTTTGGGACATTCATGCCGATGTTAAAAATAGCGAGTCTGACCTACGTTTAGAAGTCACTAAACAAGCAGACAAGCCATTTAAGCCAGTAAATGAAGCTCAGGCTAGTGCAGCAGTTAAAAGCCTTGAGAATGCCGAATATAAAGTTGTCAGCGTTGAAGAGAAACCAAGTAAGAGCCGTCCAAGTGCGCCATTTATTACTTCAACAATGCAACAAGCAGCAAGTACCCGATTAGGTTATGGCGTTAAAAAGACCATGATGCTTGCCCAGCGTTTATACGAGGGGGGTTATATTACTTATATGCGTACCGATTCAACTAATTTATCGAAAGATGCGGTTGAAATGTGTCGCGAATACGTAACCAATGAGTTTGGTGCCAAGTATTTACCTGCTGATCCGATTAACTATAGCTCTAAAGGTAATGCACAAGAGGCGCACGAAGCGATTCGTCCTTCTAGCGTATCTGTGCTTTCTGGGCATGTTGAAGGTGTGGACGCCGATGCGAAAAAGCTTTATGAGCTTATTTGGCGTCAGTTTGTGGCCTGTCAAATGGTGCCAGCTGAGTACGATTTAACCACCTTAACGGTCGCTGCCAACGATTTTACATTGAAAGCAAAAGGACGTGTTTTACGTTTTGATGGTTGGACTAAAGTGCAACCGGCAGTACGTAAAAAGAATGAAGAAGATCAATCGCTGCCTGCTGTTAAGCAAGGCGAGGTTCTCACGTTAGTTGAGCTTGATCCTAAGCAGCACTTTACTAAGCCACCGGCTCGTTTTAGTGAAGCAAGCTTAGTTAAAGAGCTCGAGAAACGTGGGATTGGTCGTCCATCTACGTATGCCTCTATTATATCAACGATACAAGACCGTGGTTATGTACGAGTAGAAAATCGTCGCTTTTTCGCTGAAAAAATGGGGGAGATTGTCACCGATCGCCTTGTTGAAAACTTTACCGATTTAATGAACTTCGATTTTACCGCTAAAATGGAAGGCCGTTTAGATGATATCGCCGAAGGTGAGCGTGTTTGGACGCAAGTTCTCGATAAATTTTACGCTGATTTTTCAACGCAATTGAATATTGCCAAAGGTGAACCCGATGAAGGCGGTATGCGTCTTAATCAAATGGTAGAAACCGACATTGACTGCCCAACGTGTGGCAGAAAAATGGGTATTCGTACTGCTTCAACAGGCGTATTCTTAGGATGTACTGGTTATAACCTGCCACCTAAAGAGCGCTGTACTACCACTATGAACTTAGTGTCGGGTGATGAAGCGGTTGCAGCTGATGTTGAAGACGTTGAAACAGAAACATTAATGCAAATGAAGCGCTGTCCAATTTGTGAAACAGCGATGGATTCATACCTTATCGATGAAACCCGTAAACTACACGTGTGTGGTAATAACCCAGCGTGTCATGGGCATGTGGTTGAAGAGGGTACGTTTAAAATTAAAGGTTACGACGGCCCTATTATTGAATGTGATAAATGTGGCGCTGATATGGAATTAAAATCAGGTCGATTTGGTAAGTATTTTGGCTGTAACAATGACGAGTGTAAAAATACCCGTAAGTTATTAAAAAATGGCGAAGCCGCGCCACCAAAAGAAGATCCCGTTCATATTCCTGAATTAGAATGTGAAAAGTCTGAAGCCTATTTTGTATTACGTGATGGTGCTGCAGGTATTTTCTTAGCAGCAAATACGTTCCCTAAATCACGAGAAACACGCGCCCCCAAAGTAGAAGAGTTACAGCGTTTTAGAGATCGTATTTCGCCTAAGTTTTACTACTTAGCTGATGCACCAGCTAAAGATCCTGATGGTAATCTTGCTATTGTGCGTTACAGTCGTAAGAATAAATCACAGTATGTAATGACTGAGGTTGATGGCAAAGCAACTGGTTGGACGGCACACTACGAAGGTGGTAAATGGGTAGAAGAGGCAAAGAAAAAAGCCGCGCCTAAAAAGAAAGCCGCCGCTAAAAAAGCGCCTGCTAAAAGTAAAGCGAAAGCAAAAGTAAAAAAAGACGATGAATAATTAATTATTCACCGCTTTAAGTAATAAAAAACCGGAATGCACAGCCTGGACAGTTCCGGTTTTTTTTGTCAAATCAAACCTATCGCAATGGCATTTCTAATCTGTTTTTTTACTTTACAGGATTAAAAAATGTAACCAATTTAGGTTCAATTCACTCAATTATTCATTAAATTTTAACAGCTGTGACTTTGTTATAGCCTTCAGATGTTAGTTCATCATTCACACACTTTAAAACATAGTTATAAAGCTCTTCATTGCTTACGTCGTCTTCTTTAGCCCAACTAACACACATTTCTGTGAATTCTTGAATCGTCTCAGCTGAAGCGTCTGTAGCATCGTTTGCCACTGCATTAGCAGCAGATAAAACGAAAAATGGTGCAACGATTAACGCGAGTAATGCTTTATTCATTTTCTTATTCCTAAAAATGGAGTAACAATCGAGTTATGCATTCATACAATGCCTACATAAAACAAGTGTAACCAAGCCAGAACATCTCTGTTGGTATATTGATTTTTAATCGAATATAAAATAAAGGGAAACGAAATATTTTTATCGTCAAGATGAGCGTATCGCGTAAAAGTGTTTAACCTTAACTAATTGTGTTACAGCTAAATTTAGGCTAATGTCGCGTTTTAATTTTTAGGTGTTCTTATGTCAGAGCCAGATACAAATAATATAAATAAAAAAATACAACCTGTTCATAAAGTAGAGCATGCTCTTGAGTCGTTTATATTCAAAGGACGCTGGTTATTAGCCCCATTTTTTGTCGGTTTACTATTTGCTGTGGTTTTATTACTAATAAAATTTTTTAAACAGCTGTATTTGATGGGGATCGCAACGTTTACTGCCAGTAATCAAGAGTTGTTGGTGGGTATATTAACTTTGGTTGATACCGCTTTGTTAGCTGGACTTTTATTAATTATTATATTCAGTGGCTACGAAAACTTTGTCTCTAAGCTTAATATAGAAAATCATGAGGACCGTCCCGTATGGATGGGAAAAGTAGGGTTTTCTGGTTTAAAAATGAAACTGATTAGTGCAATAGTCGCCATTTCAGCCGTTGAGCTACTAAAGGTGTTTATAAGCTCTGCATCTCATTCAAGTGATGAATTACTCTGGAAAGTGCTTATACACGTTACCTTTGTTGTGTCGGGTGTACTGTTTGCATTTACTGATTACTTAAATAGTAAAACAATTAGCCATTAAAAAATGCTAAAAAAACCCGAGCAGTGCTCG
>NZ_LYRQ01000076.1:0-15370 GCF_001661605.1 Pseudoalteromonas sp. MQS005
ATAATTTATATATATAAAAAGATCTAATCAAGGCCTATCAATCTTTGTTCACGCATATTTAAATTTAGGCTAATATTAGCTGTTATAGTAAGTAGGCTTACATATATGTTGTAGTTATTATCTATTTTTTAATCCTAGGCTGATATGCTTGAAGTTTATGGGAGGTAATAATTTAAAGGGATATTAATGCATCAGCATTCATTTGATAAAACAGAATCAGTCAGATTAACCGTATTCAAAAATATAAGCTTAATAATTACATTAGTTGCTTTAGTTGTCACTTACGTTAATGTGTTTATGAGTAAAAATTATGTTTTGGGCTTTATTGAACTTGCATTAGCTTTTTTTTGTATTTATACGTATCACCAAACGAGAACAAATCGCTCTAAATTATGGCATCGCTATGCTGTTATTTATACTTACTTTGCAGTTGTGTTGCTTGCTATCACCGCAATTAACTTAGAGACTGGCATATCGCATTGGGTGTGTACTCTTCCTGTATTGGTTTACTTATTGTTTGGAAAAAAGCATGGCTTTATAAGCAGCTTTAGCTTTTTGATTACGTTGTTACTGCTGTTTTATGTGATCGACAAACGGTTAGTTGAAATAAATTTTAAGCTCATCATTAATCTTTCTCTGACGTATATTATTGTGTGGGGTGTTTCACATGTTTTTGAATCGATGAGAGCCTCTAATCAAGAGGAAATTATTAATTTAGCATTACGCGACAGCTTAACGCAGGCTTATAACCGGCGTGCTTTTAAAAGCCATTTTCATAACCATATCGACTTTTCTAACCCCTATTGTTTTGCCTTAGCTGATCTGGATTTTTTTAAAAAAGTAAACGATAAATATGGGCACGATGCCGGTGATGCAGTGCTGGTACAATTAACACAGTTATTTAAAAAACATTTAGGCGATGAACATGTTTATCGTTTTGGCGGTGAAGAATTTACATTGGTGGTAAATGACGACATAGAGGTCGCTATAATCACAATGGATAAGCTAAGAACAGACATACAAAATCATCAATTTACTTATATGCAGAGCACGTTAAATATCACTATTAGTATTGGCTTGGTCGGTATTGATGCACATGAGCATACTCACCTGAGTGAAATTTTAAGATTAGCCGATAATTATTTATATTTAGCTAAAAACAACGGTCGAAACTGCGTTGTCAACGGCCTGACTAAAATATCAAACAAGGGCAAAGAAACATTAACCAAATAACTTTCGTCTGACTACTTTTCTGTATTCGCTCGGGGTTTGGCTCAATACCTTTTTAAACACACGGGTTAAATGCCCTTGATCGTTATAGCCAACTTCTAACGCGACTTCCTGAATTGATAAGTTCGATGAGGCCAGTAATTCTTTTGCACCTTCAACACGTAGCTGCTGCCAGTACTCTATAGGGCTTTGATTTGTAGCAAGTCGAAACCTGCGTGTAAACGTGCGGTAGCTTAAGCTAAATTGTGCCGCGACTTCTTGTAAATCTAACTCACTAGATAAATTAGTTTTTAACCAAAATTGTATTTGTGCAATAAGTTCATCAGCATGTCGGTTAACGGCGCCTTCTAAATAGCGTTGATCTTCGTAGGGTTTACGTATTTCATGTGAAAAGTTCCGCTCAACATGCTGCGCCGCTTCTTTACCATAGTATTGGCTAATAATATGAACAATAACGTCAGCTAAGGCATTTAAACTGGCTACCGTATACATGCGCTCTGATTGGGTAATAAAAAAATCAGGTTTTAAGCTAACGTTTGGATAATCTTGAGAAAATTGCTTGGCATAATGCCAGTGAGTGGTTGCAGGGTGACTATCAAGTAAACCGGCTTCTGCGAGCAAACAATTGCCGGTACCAACACCAATAATATGGCTTCCCATCGTAAAACTCTCATTGAGCCAATTAACTATTGGTTGATTCGTTTTAACAACAGGGCGTGGATTACGCCAAATACCCGGAACAATGATTAAATCGCAATAGGGGGCGTTATCACTGCTGCAATCAGGCACGATGGCTAAACCTGTTCTGGTTGCAATAGGAGCCATATTTTTAGCAATTAAATGAATATTCAGCGCTCTAAAGTGTTGCTTACTAGTGTGCCCTTTGGCGAACGCTTCACCTGCTCGGAGCATTTCAATTGGCAGGGTTAAACTAGTTACCAGTAGGTGCGAGTAAACAGCAATGGCTATATTTAATGGTGGATTTGTTGGATTATTGCTCATTTAAATGCTCCGACCAGTTGTTTTTGGCCTTTTATGCTTAATATTTGGCTATTAAAGCACAAAGGTGTGTGCGTAATCCATTTAAACTAACTCCATATTCTTATAACACGTTTTTTTAAAGGTAAATTATGACCGCATTACCCGTCATTGTCGGCATGGGAGGCATTAATGCCGCTGGCCGTACTTCTTTTCATCAAGGTTATCGTCGTATCGTGTTAGATAGCTTAGAGTCTCAAGCTCGCCAAGAAACATTTTTAGGCCTCGCCACATTAATGAATTTAGTGAGTGTTGTGAATGGACAACTACAAGACATGCAAGGCAATAATGTTGAGCAAAGCGACATAGAAGCACGTTTTGGTGAGCAAATTATTGCAGGTACATTAATTCGCAAAATTGAAAAACAACATTTTGATGTGGATGCCACGCCGTGGCAGCAAAAAATGACGTTAACCGCATCGGATGAAAACGCGATTGTGTTTGAAACACGCCGTCGTGATTTACCTTCGCCAGTACCTGAAAGTTGGCACGTAGAAGAGCTTGAAAATAAAAAAGTGAAAGTAACTATTGCTGCTCAATTTGATATTAAACATGATTCTACTCGTGATAACCCAATTAAATCGGCTGGGCAACTACCCACAGGGTTTGATCCGTCAATTATGTACAATAGCCGCTACCAACCTCGTGGTTTACAAGCCACTATTTTTGCTGCCACCGATGCAATAAAATCAACCGGACTTGATTGGCAATACATTATGAATAGTGTTGAGCCTGATAAAATTGGTACCTATTCAGCATCGGTTATTGGCCAAATGGACGATAAAGGCTTAGGTGGGTTAGTCAAAGCGCGCCAGCAGGGTGATCGCGTCAGCACTAAGCAGCTAGCACTGGGTTTAAATACAATGTCGACCGATTTTATCAATGCCTATGTTACGGGCAATGTAGGGACTACTTTTTCTACATCGGGTGCGTGTGCTACTTTTTTATATAACTTGCGCGCAGCAGTAAATGATATACAAGCAGGGCGCACACGTGTTGCAATTGTGGCAAGTGTAGAATGTGCGATTACCCCTGAAGTGGTTGAAGGCTTTGGCAATATGAGTGCGCTGGCTAATATTGAAGGTTTGCGCCGCTTAGATGATTTAAGTAATGACGATGAACCTGATTATCGTAGAAGCAGCCGCCCATTTGGCGAAAACTGTGGCTTTACTTTAGGTGAAGGCGCACAAGTGGCTATATTAATGGATGATGCGCTGGCACTTGAACTAGGTGCAGACATTATGGGCTGTGTGCCTGATGTATTTGTTAACGCCGATGGAGTAAAAAAATCAATTACTTCACCTGGGCCTGGTAACTACATTACCATGGCAAAATCGGCTGCACTTGCCAGTAGCTTACTAGGTAAAGAGGCATTACAGCAACGTAGCTTTATTTTAGCCCATGGTTCAAGCACACCACAAAACCGCGTAACTGAGTCGTTAATTTATCATAAAGTAGCGCAAACATTTGCAATAGATAATTGGAAAGTAACCGCCCCTAAAGCGTATGTTGGCCATACTATAGCACCTGCCAGTGGCGATCAGCTTGCCATTGCCTTAGGTGTATTTAGTCATAATATTATGCCGGGTATTACCACTATAGATAAAGTGGCTGATGATGTTTATGCAGATCATTTAGATATTCGTAACAGTCACTATGATTGTGGTGATATGGATATTGCATTTATAAATTCTAAAGGGTTTGGTGGTAATAATGCAACAGCCACAGTGCTTTCAGCAAAAGTAACGATGCAGATGCTTGCTAAGCGTTATGGCGATGAAATGATGGGGCTCTATACCAGCAAACATGCAGCGGTAAAAGAAGCACAACAGCACTATCAAAAACAAGCAGATTTAGGTCAATACGCGCTAGTTTATCGTTTTGGTGATGGGCTGATTGATGAAAATGACATTGTTATTGATGAGCACAGCATTCAGCTGCCAGGCTTTGAAAAAGCAATTATATTCAATACAACAAATTCCTATCAAGATATGTTCTAAGCACACATACTTGTTAGCAAGGCGCTTTTTAAGCGCCTTTTTTAATGACTAAAAACAACAGCGTAATAACTAAATATATTTAGCAATCAGGCTGTTTTTATTACGATATTTCCAATTTAAGTAGCGCTTAGCGAGTAAGGCGGTAAGCACAACCACTACAGCTATCATCGCCATGGTTGCAATATAACTCATACCATACCCTGATGGTAAGCCAACAAGGGTTTCACCATAGGTCATATCACTAAAGTTAAAACCAAGAACAGGTATTAAAAGCCAACTGATAGCATGCAGCAAATACAAGTGAGTGAGGTAGGAAAACATGCTGGTTTTACCTAGTACTTGCAGAAAATTTTGCGAAAAACTAGCCTTTAAGTGGCTCAACAGTTTTAGCGCAATTAAACCAAGCCCTACAGTAAGTAACATAAATTGTAACGACAACGGATATTTAGTCGGATTTAAAAACGACATAATAGTCAGCAGTGGATCTGTATGTGTAGAAAACTGTGACATATCACCGTATAAATTAAAGCCGCGTAGTATTGAATAAAGTGCTAGGCAGCTCATACCCATAATAAACGCGTAATTCATCACTTTTTTACTATAATGCTGAGATTTATAATATATACCTGCACAATAAGCCAAACACATGAGTCCAACAATAGGCGCAACGGGGTAGGTCGTTCTAATAGAAAAACCAAACGGCAGTGCTAATACATTTTTTTGATGAACGATAGACCACAGTGTATGCGCTATTGTATTAGTTTCAAAGGTAATGCCATCAAGTAAGTTATGACCAAATACCAGTAATAAGCCAGCTATAAATACAGGGTATATACCTGTTAAGCGAAGCAAGCCAAGCACCACAAAGCCCCAGCCAATCGCCCAAATTACTTGAGCATATAACATCGGGAAAAGAGGATTAAAACTCCATGACCATGACACAATTGTAAACTCAAATAAAATAAGCACTAAGCCTCGAACTATTAAAGCGTTAGCAAACTGACGAGTACACGCGTATTTATGCTCTGTAATAGCGGCAGAGAGGCCTGCTAAAAATACAAATAATGGCGCACAGAAATGCGATATAAAGCGTGTGAAAAAAGTAAGCGCATCTGTTCCGGGTATGGTCATGGGATCAGTTACTGAATAATTTATACAATAATACATGCCGTGATCTATCACCATAAATATGATGATAATGCCGCGTAATAGATCAATATGATGCAAGCGACTTTGCGATAAAGATAATGACATAAAATACAATTAACAAGAATGAAAAAAATGAACTTGATTATATGTTATATTATATCAAAATGCGAGTTTGAAGATTGCATTTAACAGGGTGATCGCATCAGCGCTAAGCAATTAATTATAATTTTCATTATTTAAATTTTTTAACATACCTAAGCGTTATGAAGTTTATTACTGCCAACAAAATAGCTATTTCATAGCGGCTGTACGCAATAGCGATACCAATTAAACCCATATTCCAAATACTCGCAGCTGTTGCTGTTCCAGATGTAGACTGGTTATTTTTTAAAATAGCGCCGCCACCAATAAAACCAATACCTGTAATAATACCTTGTAACATTTTAGATTGCGCCTCTGCGCCCTCCAAAACTGACATAGCAATCAGTGCATAACCACATGATGCGACGGCAACTAAAGGAAACGTTCTTAGACCTGCACCATTATGGCTATGCTCTCTATCATATGCCATTGGCAGGGCAAGTAAATACGCCATGCCAAGATGAATCAAGTTATCAATAATGTCTCTCCACTGTAGATCAATTTCCATTGTTATTTCCACGGATAAATTTTAAATAACTAGCAAAAATTGAACCAAGGTACTAATTTAAATAAAATCATTGTGTTACCTTTGTTTTATCGAGGGGGATGAGTGGCGTTAGCAATATTTACACAATAAAGTGCGTTTTTACCCAGCAATGAATTTCAGCTGCGTACCACACAAGCAAACTCTATTATGTAAAATTGTGGGGCTTACATATTTTTACAACACTCCTTTTTTAAGTCGTATATAATTTGGCTTATTTGCAACGAGAGTTTACATGCGCATTTTGTTAATTATTATCTTTTTAAATGTATTAAGTGGTTGCACAGTAATGGGTATATTTTTGGATGAAAAGGCGAGATCCAATTCAAACATCAATAGCACTAATAGTTATGTAAAGGATAAAGATGGTTTTAGTTTTAGCAAACTTGGTTACGAAACTGATAAAGCCATAATTGAATTTATAAAAGGAGATGACGGTGTGATTAAAAAATGTAGGCAGGTTACTAAGGTCTTAAAAGAATGTGTAGAAGTAGATAAATCTACTCTACACAGTAATGAATCTAAGCCGATAAAAACTGATGATGAAATAATAAGTGTTGGTCTATAAAGCTACTAATAAAAAAGTAACTATGATCGTAGCCAGCGTGCATTTCGAGCTGCAGCGGATACGCTTTTTTATTAGCGATATCGACCAAATTTTGCGGCTTAAGCTGCTCTTCTAAAAAGTTATCAGCATCACCTTGGCTTACCAGCATAGGTAAATAGTTAGCTTGCTCGGCTTGTTGCATTAATTCGCAAGTATCGTAGTGTGCCCACGTTGTTTTGTCGTCGCCTAAGTAGCCTGTAAATGCTTTTACACCCCACGGACACGCCATGGGATTAACAATAGGACTAAATGCCGAAGAGCTGGTGTACGATTGTGGGTTTTTAAGTGCAATCATCAATGCGCCGTGCCCGCCCATTGAATGACCACTAATTGCTTTTTTATCTGTAACAGGAAAGTGTTGCTCAATTAGTGCCGGTAACTCATTAACAACGTAATCATACATATTAAAATGGGTGTTGTAGGGCGCTTTTGTGGCATTAAGGTAAAACCCAGCACCTTGTGCAAAATCATAGCTGTCTTCGTTTGGCACGTTATCACCACGTGGGCTCGTATCTGGCGCTACAATGGCGATACCCAGCTCCGCTGCTTTTTTAAATGCGCCTGCTTTTTGCATAAAGTTTTCATCGGTACAGGTTAAACCTGATAACCAGTACAGTACCGGCACCTTATTGGTTTCACTGGCGCCTGGCGGTAAAAAAACTGCAAAACGCATAGTGCAACGAGTGCTTGAAGCGCTATGGCTGTATTGCTTATGCCATCCGCCAGCGACTTTCGCTGTTGAAATATTTTCTAACATAACAATCCTTAAAAGCCGTTACTTAATAGCAACGGCTTGTGATGGTAATTAAGTGAAATGAGCGTATTAGTAATGAATTACAGTACGAATACTTTTACCTTCATGCATTAAATCAAAGGCATCGTTAATTTCTTCTAGGCTCATGGTATGAGTGATAAAGTCTTTTAGCGCAAATTCACCCGCCATGTAACGCTCTACAATTTCAGGAAGTTGTGAGCGGCCTTTAACACCACCAAATGCGCTACCACGCCATACACGGCCAGTAACAAGTTGGAACGGACGAGTTGAAATTTCTTGGCCAGCACCGGCTACACCAATAATCACAGACTCTCCCCAACCCTTATGACAACACTCAAGCGCAGAGCGCATTACATCAACATTACCAATACATTCAAATGAGTAATCAACACCGCCATCGGTCATCTCAACAATGACTTCTTGAATTGGCTTGTCAAAGTCTTTTGGATTAATTAAGTCGGTAGCACCTAGTTTGGTCGCCAAGTCAAATTTAGAGGTATTAATATCAATACCAATAATACGACTTGCACCAGCCATTTTAGCGCCAATAATGGCAGATAAACCAATACCGCCTAAACCAAAAATAGCCACCGTATCGCCCGCTTTTACTTTAGCCGTATTTGTTACAGCGCCCATACCGGTAGTAACACCACAGCCTAATAAACAAATTTCTTCTAACGACGCTTCTTTGTTTACTTTAGCCAATGAGATTTCTGGCAATACTGTGTATTCAGAAAATGTAGATGTACCCATATAGTGGTAAATAGGCTCGCCATCTTTGAAAAAGCGAGTGGTGCCATCTGGCATTAAGCCTTTACCTTGCGTTTCGCGAACTGCTGAACACAAGTTTGTTTTACCTGAAGTACACATTTTACATTCACCACATTCTGCGGTGTATAAAGGAATAACGTGATCGCCAACTTCTACACTTGAAACGCCTTCGCCCACAGCGTAAACCACCCCAGCGCCTTCATGACCTAAAATAGCGGGGAAAATACCTTCAGGATCTTCACCTGATAAAGTAAAAGCGTCTGTATGGCATACACCAGTGGCAGTGATTTTTACCATTACTTCGCCTTTTTTAGGCATCATCACATCAACTTCTTCAACGCTTAAAGGCTGATTAGGACCCCAGGCAATCGCTGCTTTTGATTTTATAAATTCAGACATGTGTATATCCTTTGTAGTGGTTTGAATATGAATTGTAGACCCATACTGTTTGGGTGATGAGGTTATTGTATTTGTTTCTCAGATAATGATAATCTTCAATTTAATAAAACACTTTTACAGTATGGTAATAATTATGCGTTGGGAAGGTATTGATGAGTTTATTGCTGTTGGCGAAGAGGGAAGTTTTACCCAAGCTGCACAGACGTTAGGTTTATCGGTTGCTCATATTAGCCGCCATGTTACAAAGCTAGAACAACGGTTAAATACGCAATTATTAACACGTACCACTCGAAAGGTTGTGTTAACCAAAGAGGGCGAGCAGTTTTTACACCAAGTTAAACATTTACAGCACGCAATGGACGAGGCCACTCAAGGCTTAGCATCGGTACAAACCTCACCTAAAGGTAAAATTAAATTAACAGCACCGGTTATGTATGGTGAAAGTTTTATTATGCCCATTGTGCATTCATTTATGCATGATCACCCAGAGGTAGAAGTAATCGCAACGCTCTCTAACGAGCAAGAAAACTTATTAGAGGGAGGCTTTGATTTAGCCATTCGACTAGGCCATTTAAAAGATTCAAGCTTAAAAGCGCGGCGCTTGAGCTCGCGACGATTTATTATGTGTGCTTCACCTGCATATTTAGCGCGTTTTGGTGAGCCTCACACTTTGGGGGAGCTTAATAATCATCAATGTTTAATTGGAAATAGTAGTTATTGGCGAGTAAATGAAAATAATCGTGATAAACATATTAAGGTAGCAGGGCGATTGCATTGTAATAGCGGCTGGGCACTGGTTGACGGCGCTAAAAAAGGTTTGGGTATTGTTCAGTTGCCTGATTACTATATTGAAAATGAAATTAAATCCGGTCATTTAGTGCCTATATTAACTGCATACCAACCACAACAAGAGGGCGTGTGGGGTCTATATCCGCCACGGCAATTTGTGGCTACTAATGTGCGGGTATTACTTGATTACTTAGTAACAGGGCTGAAAGTTTAGCAGGGTTTACTGGCTTGTTTAAAATATAGCCAAGTATCAGATTTATAAATTATTTCTTACATTTATGGTGATATTCAATTGCGCTGAGTTCGTGCTACTATAACGCCACACTTTTGGCATTAATGTTTTAATTAATATGTTTCAACCTGTTAGCCTGTTTATCGGACTCAGATATAGCCGCTCCTCTAAAGGCAATGCGTTTATTTCGTTCATTTCGTTTTTTTCTATTGCAGGTATAGCGATTGGTTTAATGGCGCTTTTTACGGTCAGCAGTGTAATGAACGGCTTTGAGAGTAGTTTAAAATCAAATATGTTGGGGCTTATTCCACACGTTGAAGTGCAAGCCAAAGATCACTCCAAAGCGCAAATGAATTCGTTAAAATCTGCGCTTGAGCAATCACCGTATGTTGATCATGTTAGTTTGTACCGCCACGGTGAAGCCATATTGCAAACCAATAAAGATCTTCACGGGGTGTTATTACAAGGGCTTTACGACAATAACGGCTCGCTGTATAAAATCACCGACAAAATAGTGCAAGGCAATTGGCAAAGCGTACTAAATAATAATTATAATATTGCAATAAGTCGTTATTTAAGCCGCAAACTTGGCGTTGGCTTAGGTGATAAGTTACGTGTAATTATGCCTAACGCATCTACGTACACCCCACTTGGGCGCATGCCAAGCCAACGTTTATTTAAAATTGCTGCTATCTATGAAACTGGCTCCGAAATAGACATGGGACTGGCATTTACCAGTGGCGTATCACTACAACGGGTTTTAAAACTTAGCAACAATACGGTACCTAATTTAAGCGTGTCACTGCATGAGCCGTTTGCACTTGACCAATTTATGCAAGACAGCCAACACATACTCAATGACTTTAAACTCACCGACTGGAGAAGCAGTCAAGGCACTTTATTTGCCGCCGTTGCGATGGAAAAACGCATCATGTCTATGCTCCTTGGCTTAATTGTGCTGGTGGCGGTATTTAATATTGTATCGGCACTGACCATGATGGTCAGTGAAAAACAAAGCGAAGTAGCAATTTTGCAAACATTAGGACTCACACCAAGCCAAGTGCAAACCGTATTTATGGTACAAGGGCTCTATAACGGAGTAATTGGCACGGCCGTGGGTGCTTTTTTAGGTCTTTTATTAAGTTTATATATAAATGAACTGCTGGCTTTGGTTGGTTTAAATTTACTATCGGGAATTTCACTCCCCGTCAAATTTGATGTGGTTAGTTTAAGTGTTATTGCCGTTTTAAGCTTAGCAATGAGCTTTTTAGCGACTTTATATCCAGCACGCCAAGCCGCTAAAGTAAACCCAGCAGAGGTATTACGTTATGAATGATTTAGTAATTAGTTGTGAAAAAATAAGTAAAGTGTACCAAGACGGGCAAAATCAGGTTGAGGTATTAAAAGGCGTTGATTTAGCCCTAACGCAAGGTGAAATGCTGGCAATTGTAGGCAGCTCAGGTTCAGGTAAAAGCACCTTGTTACATATTTTAGGCACCTTAGACACGGCCAGTGCGGGTAGTGCAAAAATAAAAAACCAAGACGTTGCTAAGTTATCTCGATCGCAGCAAGCGGCTTTCAGAAATAAAAACTTAGGGTTTATTTATCAGTTCCACCATTTATTAATGGAATTTAGTGCGGTTGAAAACGTTGCCATGCCATTACTCATAAAAGGGTTGAGCGCAAAAGAAGCCAATAAGAAAGCACTTAACATGCTAGATAAGGTAGGCCTTGCACATAGAAGTAGCCATAAGCCTTCGGCTCTTTCTGGTGGTGAACGTCAGCGTGTTGCCATTGCACGCGCTTTAGTGACAGAGCCTGCGCTGGTGCTTGCTGATGAGCCAACGGGTAATTTAGATAAGCAAAATGCGATTAAAATTTACGATTTAATTAATGAGTTAAATAAAAGTTTAAACACCAGTTTTGTGGTGGTTACTCATGATTTAGAGCTGGCTGATAAACTGGGTAAAATAGCGTACTTAGATGATGGTAAACTATCAATAAAAGAGTCTAACCATGTTGCTTAGTGCCTTTATTAGTAAACGCTTTAGAGCCTATTCAGGCCATAAAGATGAAAAAAATGCCTTCGTAAGTTTTATAGCTAAAGCATCCACTATTGGTATTTTACTTGGTGTTGCCGTGTTAATTGTGGCGTTATCGGTGATCAATGGTTTTGAACAACAATTGGTTCATCGTTTATTAAGTGTAGTGCCGCAAGTTGAATATGTTGCCCCAAGTAGGCCAATTGCCAATTGGCCCACTAAAGTCGAAAAGTTAAAACAGCAACCACACGTAACAGGCGCAGCCCCATTTATTGCCGTTAATGGTATGGCGCAATTTAAAAGCCAATTAAAAGCGGTTGAGATCCGAGGTGTTGAGCCTTCGTTGGAAGGTGATGTGTCAGCCATTAACCAATTTACACAAGGTAAATTAGTCAGCCAGTTAACAGGTGATGATGTTATTTTAGGCAAGCAAATTGTTAAGCAACTTAACATCGCATTAGGTGATAATGTGACCTTGTTAATCCCACAAATTAGTGAAAAAGGCCAGTCATTACTTGCCCCAAAACGCGTTACCCTCACGCTTGCGGGCATTATAGAAATGGGCGGACCAATCGACAGCAGCGCTGCTTTTATTCACCTCAACAAAGCACAACAAACCTTAGGCTACGATCAAAGCCAAGTAACAGGATTACGCTTGCGTGTTGATGATGTGTTTTCGGCGCATCAAATAGCGCTTCGTGTTGGCCAGACTATTACCGATTATGTGTATATTTCGAGTTGGCTTAGAACGCAAGGTAGCTTATATCAAGATATTCAAATGGTGCGCACGATTGTTTATATTGTGGTGTTTTTAATTATCGCGGTGGCGAGTTTCAATATTGTGTCTTCACTGGTAATGGAAGTGCGTGAAAAAGAAGGCAATATTGCTATTTTAAAAACCATGGGTGCCAAAGACAGTACCATATTGGCTACTTTTGTCATGCAAGGCTTAACCCAAGCATTTGTGGGTGTACTTTTAGGCTCAATTGTTGGCGTGATTTTAGCAATTAATATTAGTGAGCTATTTACTTGGCTGAGCTTGTTACTGGGTGAAAACCCGCTAGAAGGTGTGTACTTTATCGAATTTTTGCCCAGTAAATTAGTTTGGCAAGATATTGTGTTGACCGTTATAGCCACCTTTGTGCTTGCGATATTGGCGACGCTATACCCAGCATGGCAAGCAACACGCGTAGATCCGGCAAAGGTATTGGGTAATTAAACACAGTATTTAATAGGGTGCTTAGTGTAACTCTGATAAACTGCGCCGCTACTAAACAGCTTTTGTTTGCTGAGCGCTTATTTACCTTGGGATTTACTTTGACAAATAACGATATTTTACGCCGTATTCGCTACACCTTTGATTTAACTGATTCAGCTATGGTTGATGTTTTCGCCGCAGCAGCGCAGAGCATAAGCACTGAGCAGGTGATTGCATGGTTAACTAAAGAGGGCGAGCCTGGGTATACCCCAATAAGTGACACTGAATTTGCGGTATTTTTAAATGGTTTTATAAATACCAAGCGCGGCAAGCGTGAAGGTGAGCAGCCAGAGCCTGAAAGTAAATTGAACAACAATATTATTTTTATGAAGCTACGAATTGCTTTAAATATGAAAGCAGAAGACGTGATCGCGACCTTGGCGTTGGTTGATTTTGATTTAAGTAAACATGAGCTAAGCGCATTTTCACGTAAAGTTGAAAACAAGCATTACCGTGTGTGTAACGATCAAATATTGCGTTTATTTTTAACTGGTGTACAGCGTACTTTTCGCCCAGATGGCGAAAAAGCTTAATGCATTTTATGGAGGTTGAATACAACCTCCATTTTGACCTCTCTACATTTACTCAATTATCAGTCTATCCTTCTACAACTTCAGTCTCATAAAGCAGTTTATTTTGTCGCTCTCGTAAAAATGTAGAGTCGTATTTTGTTTTACTATTTTTTTAATACTTTTAACGTGTTATTCATTAAAATGGGTGTTTTTAGCATATAAATTCTTTTTTAATGAGTTTTTATACAAAAGAAACAACAATTTAATTCAACATCAAACACGTGCATCCAGTTTATCTATGATGTTAAAGTGTGAAAATAATGATCGGATAATTAATTTCTTCACTAACAATAGCATTGATCATTTTTCCTATTTCAAATTAAAAAATACCTACATGGAAGAATAAATATGAATTATATACACACAACCATTGCGCAGTTAAAACAAACGAGCCCTGCGCAATGTGAGTTTTATCAAGCAGTGGAAGAAGTGCTTGACTCACTTGAACCTGTATTTGCGCAAACAAGTCATTACCAACAACAAGCAATTATTCAAAGAATGGTAGAGCCAGAGCGCCAACTAATGTTTCGTGTGCCTTGGGTTGACGATGAGGGCAATATTCAAGTGAATAAAGGCTACCGTATTGAATTTAATTCGGCGTTAGGGCCTTACAAAGGCGGCTTACGTTTTCACCCGAGTGTAAACGCCAGCATTATAAAGTTTTTAGGCTTTGAACAAATTTTTAAAAATGCATTAACGGGCTTACCTATTGGTGGGGGGAAAGGCGGTGCGAACTTTGACCCTAAAGGACGCTCTGATGGCGAAATTATGCGTTTTTGCCAATCCTTTATGAACGAGCTATACCGCCATATTGGCCCGACTACCGATGTACCTGCCGGCGATATTGGCGTAGGTGCCAGAGAGATTGGCTATATGTTTGGTCAATACAAACGCTTAACAGGGCGTTATGAAGGGGTGCTAACGGGTAAGAGTTTACTTTGGGGTGGATCGCTTGCCCGTAAAGAGGCTACAGGGTATGGCGCTGCCTATTTTGCTAATAATATGCTTGAAGAGCGTAACGATAGCTTATCGGGTAAGCGCTGTTTAATTTCAGGCTCTGGTAATGTGGCTATCTATGCCATGGAAAAGTTATATCAACTTAATGCAACGCCAATTACCTGTAGTGACTCTAAAGGCACTTTATACGATGAGAATGGTATTGATTTAAAGCTGATAAAACAGCTCAAAGAGCAATCAAGAGGGTGTTTAAGTGACTACTTAGACACTCATCCTCAAGCCAAGTATACGCCTCGCGATGATTACCCTGAGGATGGTCATACGGTATGGCGCTACAGTGCGGATGCGGCATTCCCTTGCGCCACGCAAAATGAATTGACCGAAGCGGATGCAAAAGCGCTACTTGATAATGGCTGTAAATTAGTATGTGAAGGAGCCAATATGCCCTCAACCAAAGAAGCGATTGATTGCTTCATTGAAGCAAAAATTGCTTATGGCCCGGGTAAAGCGGCAAATGCCGGTGGGGTGGCAACCAGCCAACTAGAAATGGCGCAAAATGCCAGTATGCAAAGCTGGACGTTTGAAGAAGTTGATGAAAAGCTCAAGCAAATAATGAAAGATATTTTCACAACAGCAAGCGATACCGCAAAAGAATTTGATCAGCCCGGTAATCTATTACTAGGCGCTAACATCGCTGGTTTTAGACGTGTAGCCGATGCAATGATTGAACAAGGCGTTGTATAGTAGCGCCTCGGCTATTTAATTAACTCTCTACTTTTATTCGTTATATCCTGAATAAGAATTGTTCAGGATATAGCAAAAATAATGTATAATATTATTTAATAAGGTAAATTTAACTCGCTAAT
>NZ_LYRQ01000077.1:0-14647 GCF_001661605.1 Pseudoalteromonas sp. MQS005
AATAAGCCAGCAAACATTATATCTATTACTACTTCTTTCAATTTAGAAACTCCATATCTAAGTAAACATAACGCCGGAGTTAAGCCGCCGCGCGTAGCGCGGTCGGCTTGAACGAATTGTTAGACATCATTTACCAACTGACTTGATGATCTCGCCTTTCACAAAGCGAATAAATTCTTCCAAGTGATCTGCGCGTGAGGCCAAGTGATCTTCTTTTTGTCCCAGATAAGCTTGCTTAGCTTCAAGTAAGACGGGCTGATACTGGGCAGGTAGGCGTTTTATTGCCCAGTCGGCAGCGACATCCTTCGGCGCGATTTTGCCGGTTATTGCGCTGTACCAAATGCGGGACAACGTAAGCACTACATTTCGCTCATCGCCGGCCCAGTCGGGCTGCGAGTTCCATAGCTTCAAGGTTTCCCTCAGCGCCTCGAATAGATCCTGTTCAGGAACCGGGTCAAAGAATTCCTCCGCTGCCGGACCTACCAAGGCAACGCTATGTTCTCTTGCTTTTGTAAGCAGGATAGCTAGATCAATGTCGATCATGGCTGGCTCGAAGATACCCGCAAGAATGTCATTGCGCTGCCATTCTCCAAATTGCAGCTCGCGCTTAGCCGGATAACGCCACGGGATGATGTCGTCATGCACGACAAGGGTGACTTCTATAGCGCGGAGCGTCTCGCTCTCGCCAGGGAAAGCCGAAGCCTCCATAAGGTCATTGAGCAATGCTCGCCGCGTCGTTTCATCAAGCTTTACGGCCACAGTAACCAACAAATCAATATCGCTGTATGGCTTCAGGCCGCCATCCACTGCGGAGCCGTACAAATGCACGGCCAGCAACGTTGATTCCAGATGGCGCTCAATGACGCTTAGCACCTCTGATAGTTGGTTCGAAATTTCGATGGTCACCGCTACCCTCATGATGTCTAACAATTTTATAGTGCGCTCGTCGCGTATATTTCTACCAACGTTACGCTAATATATTTATTAATTACTTTTTAACAAATAACTTAACTCATTACCAGCTATAATTTTTTCTTGGTACTAAATATAATAAGAAAGAAGAAAGTGCGCTCGGCGCGCATTTTCTTGAATATGTGAGCAAAACAACTAAGCTGTATATAAACACAGTATTCTTATTAGTGAAAATATGAAAACGCGTTCCCCATTTTTAAATTATATCGCTGAATATATGTTAGTGCGTCAGTATTCATTACGTACCGTAGATACTTACCTGAGGTGGATTGCATCTTATATTCATTTTCATAATAAGCGCCACCCCGCCTCAATGGGAGACAATGAAGTCGAACGCTACTTAGAACATTTAGTGTTAAAGCAAAATGTTGCACCACGAACGCAAGCCACAGCACTCAATTCATTGTCATTTTTATACAAGCATATAATAAAAAATGAACTGTCGTTAAACTTAAATTTTGCCCATAGTAAAAAACAAGCAAAGCTCCCTGTAGTTATGACCCCAGAGGAAGTTAAAATGTTGATGGCTCATTTAAATAAGCGCTATTATTTAATTGCAGCCCTCATGTATGGAAGTGGCTTAAGAGTAATGGAAGCGGTGCAATTAAGGGTGAAAGATATTGATTTTGATTATAAATGCATTCAAGTATGGAATGGAAAAGGTAATAAACACCGCATTGTTACGCTGGCCACAGAGCTAATACCTATGCTGAGAAATCAAATTTTGAACGTTGATGACTATTTAAAACTGGATTTAAATAGTACGGAATATTCTGGCGTATGGATGCCATATGCTTTAACAAAAAAATATCCAAGTGCCGCAAAATCGCTTGCGTGGCAGTATTTATTTCCTTCTCATATATTAAGTTCAGATCCTCAAAGTGGTGAAATAAGACGACATCATTTTCATCACTCTTGTATTAGAAAAGAGGTGAAAAAAGCCGTCCAAAAATCAGGATTAACAAAAATAATAACACCTCATACATTAAGACACTCTTTTGCTACTCATCTACTGCAAAATGGCGCCGATATAAGAACTGTTCAAGCTCAGCTTGGCCATTCTGATGTTAAAACCACACAAATATATACCCATGTACTGCAACAAGGTGCCAACGGGGTTGTTAGCCCTTTTTCAAGATTATAAGTGTCTCTTTTTAATCCTCTACGTATACATATTCGCTTTAAGACCAATACCGCTATCTATTTCTACTTTGAAAAACATAAAAAAGCCCCGCTTAATATTACTCAAGCAGGACTCCACACTAATTTTGTATCAATAAAAGCGCCTAAACTGCAGGCGCTTTGCATTATTGAATTTTATTGGTTAACCACGCTTTTAAGCGGATTAACTGGCTGTGCGTTGTCGTCTAGGATGTTCATATCGAAATCGAACTCATCAACACGAATCGCTTTTTCACGTTTTTTGTTGTAATCACTTAACTGAACAAATTCAGCGTCGTTAATTACTTTTGCAGCAAGTGCATTTTCAAGCGTGATTGAAAAACGCGTACCCGGCTTAAAGGTTTTAGCACGTAGCGCTTTTTTCACTTTTGCTAATAACTCAAGTGATGCCATTTTAGCTTTGTAAGCTTGCTCGTTGATGTGATGACCATCACCTTCAATTGGCTTAACTAAATGCGTAATTTGCGCTTTAAATGCTGTATCAAGCTGAGCTTGTTTTGCTAATTCACGAATTAAATCATCGCTGATTTTTGGCATTTTAGTTGAGTAGTTCATAGTAATGAAACGAATGAACTTACGAGTACCACTTGCAGGGAAGTTGTCTAAGAACTTGTGCAATGCTTCTTCAGCACTTTGTAGTGCAAAACGAGTCGCATAATGGAAGTAAGGAGCCGCTTGCTCACGCTCGCTGCTTGCTACTTTTTGTTCGTAATACTTAATAGATGCCATAGCTGCATACAAGAAGCTCATTACATCGCCTAAACGTGCTGAAAGCATCTCAGCTTGCTTTAATTTACCACCAAGTACTAGTAACGAAAAGTCAGCATATACAGCTAATTTAGCTGATAGTTTATGTACTGCTTTTTCGTAGTCACGTACTTCTGGTAGTGCTGAGTTTGCACCAGCAGTAAACGGTAATACACCTAAACGGAATGCACGTAAGCTATTTGCTGTGCTGTAGCCAATCGTCTTACGTAAAATACCGTTAAATTCTGCATCTGCGTTTTTGTCATCGCTGTGGATAGACTCAACCATAGATTGTAAGTATGGGTGACAACGCATAACACCTTGGCCAAAGATCATCAGGTTACGAGTAAGAATGTTCGCGCCCTCTACCGTAATGGCAATAGGCTGCGCCACGTAACCACTCGCTAATGTATTTTGTGGACCATTCTGAATTGCTTTACCTGCTTGAATATCCATTGCTGAGTCAAGCACGTCACGACCAAGCTCTGTCATATGGTATTTAGCGATTGCAGTCACTACCGATGGTTTTAAGCCCATGCCTAAACCTTCAGTTGTAAGTACTCGCATTGCTTCTTGTAGGTATGTTTTACCTGCAATGTCAGCTAGCTTTTCTTGAATACCTTCAAATTGACCAATTGATAAACCAAACTGTTCACGCACTGCTGCGTACTCAGAAGCTGATTTAAATGCAACTTGGGCAGTACTTACGCCCAGTGCTGGTAATGAAATACCACGCCCTGCGCCTAAACAGCTAACTAGCATTTGCCAACCGCGACCGATGTTTTTCTGACCACCGATAATAAAGTCCATTGGTACAAATACTTTGTTACCACGTGTAGTACCGTTGTAAAAACGGATACCCATAGGATCATGACGGTTACCAAGTTCTACACCAGGGTGCTCTTTTGGAATAAGTGCACAGGTAATACCTAGGTTTTCTTTACCACCTAGTAGACCATCTGGGTCAACCACTTTAAACGCTAAACCAAGTACAGTAGCAATTGGCGCGAGTGTAATGTAGCGTTTGTCCCATGTGATTTCTAAGCCGAGTACTTCTTCACCGTTGTACATACCTTTAGTTACAGTACCTACATCTGGAATACCGCCTGCATCAGAGCCTGCTTCTGGGCTGGTTAGTGCAAAACATGGAATGTCTGTACCATTTGCAAGACGTGGTAAGTAGTGTGCCTGTTGCTCCTCTGTACCAAAGTGAAGAAGTAACTCACCCGGGCCTAACGAGTTTGGTACCATTACGGTTACCGCAACCGCTGAGCTTTTAGTCGCAATTGTACCTACAATTGTTGAGTTAGCGTATGGGCTGAACTCTAAACCGCCAAACGATTTAGGGATGATCAGCGAGAAGAAACGCTCTTTTTTCAAAAACTCTAAAATGTCGTTTGGTAAATGAATACCATTTTGAATGACTGAATCGTCAATCATGCCAAGTAATTCTTGTACTGGGCCATCTAAGAACGCTTGCTCGTCTGCGGTTAATTTAGCCGCAGGTACGTCGCGTAGCGCGCTGAAATCTGGTTTACCTCGATAGATAGACCCTTCTAGCCATACATCGCCAGCGTCTAGCGCTTCTTGCTCAGTAACTGAAATGCTTGGTAATACTTTTTTTAATTTTGTACGTAAACTCATAACGAACTCATCCGACCAGATAAATAATACCTACATTACGTCATAAAAATCGCTTTAGATCAATTACTCTATTCAATTAATTAACAGTTTTTGCAATTTATTTTCTTTACCTGAACGTAAACTGTTGAAATAGAAAGCCTTACACTTGTACGCTGAAAATTAATTTTTTTGTTAAAAAATTAATAATTCAGACCACTAAGGCAATCAAAGCCTGTTTTAGGAGAGGCTAAAAACAAAAAACGCAGCTTAAAATTAAGCTGCGTTTTTTAAAAGCGAGAGATTAAATCGAGTCTAACTTATTTTAACTACCTGTTTGCCAGTAAAACCACCTGCTAACTGGTTATTTAATGCAGCCGAAACAGCGTTTGCATTAAAATCAACAGCTAAAACTTCTGGAGGAATTATCTCGCCATTTGCTACCGTTTCAAGCAACAAATTGCCCATAAAACTCATCCGCTGCTGCGCACATAAGCTGTTAGCTAGCCACGCACCTCCTAAGGAGACAATACTAATATTAGGCGCACGCCGATACATTAGCTGCTGTTCAAAGTTAGGGAGTGGATTTAAACAAGCAATACGACCACAAAAACGCATTAGTTCGATATTTTGAATGGTCGATTCCCCACCCATAATATCAATAACAGCGTCAAACCCTTGTGGACCTAACTCTCGACGAATTTTGTCACATAAGGCTTTATCGTTGTAATCAAAGACCACATCGGCGCCGAGTTGCTTAACTAACTTATGATTGCGCTTAGAGGCGGTGGTAAATACATCTGCACCGCGCTGCTTGGCAAACTGAATAGCAAATTGCCCTACAGCGCCAGCACCACCTTCAACAAAAAGTGTATCGCCCTCAGTTACTGATAGTTTATCTAAGCTGATCAATGCCGCCATTCCGGCACAGGGTAAAGTTGCAGCTTTTTCACTGGCTAATTGCTTGGGAATAATAGACACCGCATAATTAGGTACTTTTGCGTATTCGCTCAGTACCCCTTGCTCACCTACGCTGGCGTGCCACATAACACGCTCCCCTACCCCAGGAAAAATACCTTTACCCGCTTTAACCACTGTTCCCACTGCATCCAAGCCTAAAACATGCGGGTATTGCCACGTACAAAAGCCAGACTTGGCAAATTGTGCATCCACCGGGTTTAAACCAACGTACTCTACTTTTACTAATAACTCATTCCCTGTGCACTGAGGCACAGGTAACTGAGTATCCGATAAGTTAATATCCTCATTGGGCTCATATAACACAATAGAGCGCATTAATGTAGGAGTAGTATTTGGGTTTGTATCTGCAGTATTAGGCATCAAAAACTCTACTTGTTAGTATTACTTAACGCGTAACTCCATCGCCCATTAAATGACTGGTAGGCATTTACCTTGGCAAGTAGCGATGAAATAGTTGAATCAACGGCATTTTCTTGCGCTATTAAAACATCCTGACGCGCATCTAACAACTCTAAGTAAGGAATTTGCCCTTCTTCGTACATTGCTTGTGCTTGTAAAAATGCATTATTAGCAAATTGATAACGCTCATCAGCAAAGCGCGATTGCTGTGCTTGATTGACCAATAATTGCAGAGAAAGTTCACTCTCGTTAATCGCTTTTAATACCACTTGCTGGTAGTCAGTATACGCCGCTTGGCTTAAAAACTGCTGCGCATCGCGTTTTGCTAAAAGCGCAGGGTAACTTAATAATGACCACTGCAATTGCGGCGCTACTTGCCATTGCTGCTGGGTATCACTAAAACCGTTGCTCCCTAAACTTAACACGCCTGCAAAGCCGCTTAAGCTAATATCCGGCAATAAAGCTTTGCTGGCTGCTACACTCAGGCTATTTGCTTGGCTAAAATCAAATAAAGCACGACTTATATCAGGTCTTAATGCTATTGCATCATTAGGCTTTGCCAATGACACCGCAAAAGCCTTAGTTAATATAGTACGTTCATCATTAATGCTCAGTGATTGCGTAGTTTGCGCGCTTAATACGGCCAAAGTAGATAAGTCACGGTACTTGGCATATTCAATTGCCGGCACCAAGGCTTGCTGCTGTCTAAGTTGCGCCATAGTGCGGTTTAAGTCGAGCTCATTAGCCACACCTTCATCAACTTGGGCCTGTAGCACTTGAATGCTTTGTTCAAGCGCTTCTATTTGCATCTCAATAATTTGCTGCTTTTGCAGATTACCTTGATAACTCACAAAGCCTTTAACCACAGCCGACACCACTTCAATTTGCAATAACCTAACTTGCTCAGCTTGGCTCATTGCTTGTGAATTCGCGGCATCGACTAACGCAGTAATTCGACCAAATAAGTCGAGCTGCCAATCAAGTGCTACATTCGCACTTGATTGCCGGCTATTGGTATTGCCTAGTCCGCTTCGCTTTGCACCAATCTCAATACCTCCTTGCGGTAAGTATTGCGCTTGTTGCTCGCCAATACGCGCCAAAGCGCTTTTTAATACCAGCTGACTAGTTTGTAAGTCGTAATTATTAGCAAGTGCGTTGCTCACCAGTTGGTTTAGCTGCGCTGAGCCCAGCTTGTGCCACCAGTTTTGCTCATCTTCACCCATAAATTGCTCTGCAGATATTGCCTTGGCAACAAACTCATTAACCTGTTGTTGCTGAGCGGCTGTGTCAATTTTACTCGCACAACCTGATAACACAGCAACCGCTAATACAGAACTCAGCCATGGCGATAATTTAAGGGCGCTTAAGTTAAATTTAGTCATGTGAAGACTCCTCAACGCGCTGCTTTTTTACCACCAGCATATAAAACACCGGTGTAAATAATAGTCCAAACACAGTTACCCCAATCATGCCCGAGAACACCGCATTACCCATGGCATGGCGCATTTCTGCCCCAGCACCGGTTGCCAATACAAGCGGTATAACACCTGCGGTAAAGGCAATTGATGTCATTAAAATTGGACGTAAACGTAATCGACACGCCGCTAACATAGCCTCAAGGTGCGATAATCCGGTGTCATGCTTATCTTTAGCAAATTCCACCATAAGAATGGCATTTTTAGAAGCCAATGCGACCAGTACAATCAACGCTATTTGGGTAAATATGTTGTTGTCTGAACCTACAAACCACACTCCTAATAACGCTGAGAAAATAGTCATAGGTACAATTAAAATAATGGCCAGTGGTAAACGTAAGCTTTCATACTGTGCGGCCAGTACCATAAACACCAGTAATACAACCAGAGGGAATACATACACCATGGTATTACCGGCTAATACTTGCTGGTACGTTACCTCAGTCCACTCATATTCAATGCCAGTAGGCAATGTTTTTGCTAGTACAGCTTCAATCGCCAATTGCGCTTGATCAGAACTATAACCAGGCGCTGGGCTGCCATTAAGCTCTGCACTTGGGTAGCCGTTGTAATGCATTACACGATCAGGACCAATAGTAGGCGTTACCGTTAATACTGAGCCTAGTGGCACCATGTTACCCGCACGATTACGCACTTTTAGGTTTAGTATTTGCTCTGGGTCTACCCTAAAATCAGCATCAGCTTGAGCATTAACCTGATAAGTACGACCAAACAAATTAAAGTCGTTTACATACACTGAGCCTAAATAAATTTGCAACGAGTTAAACACTTCATCTAATGGAATGCCTTGAATAAGCGCTTGCTCACGGTCAATATCAATATCCATTTGTGGTACTTGAATTCTAAAGCTTGAATACAGCCCCATTAACGCTGGATCTTTTTGCGCCGCAGCAATCACTGATTGCAAACTGTTAAATAAGGCTTCAAAGCCTTTGTTAGCTCTATCTTCTATTTGCAATTTAAAGCCACCTGTGGTGCCAAGGCCTTGAATTGGCGGTGGTGGAAACACAGCGACAAAGGCTTCATCAATGGCCGCAAAACGTTGGTTTAGTTGCGCTGCAATAGCCGAAGCCGACATACTCGGATCGGTACGCTCTGCAAAAGGCGCCAGTGGCGTAAATACGATGCCGCTATTTGGGCTATTAGTAAAACCATTCACTGAAAGACCAGGAAACGCTACCGTGTTCGCAACCCCAGGTACCTCTAATGCAATTTGCTGCATTTGTTTTACCACCGCTTCTGTACGGTCTAAACTGGCAGCGTCAGGTAACTGCGCAATAGCGACTAAGTATTGCTTATCTTGTTGTGGAATAAAGCCACCCGGCACCGCATCAAACAATTTAATCGTACCGCCAACTAAAGCAATATACGCAACCATAACCACAACGCTCATACGAATAAGCTTTTGTACCAGCTTTTCATACCCTTTAGCACCACGGTCAAACACGCGGTTAAAAGGTTGAAATAACCAACGGCCAAATAATTTATTAAGCACGCGGGTAAACGCATCAGGCTCGGCATCATGTGATTTTAACAATAAAGCGGCCAGTGCTGGCGACAGCGTTAATGAGTTAAACGCCGAAATTACCGTTGAAATCGTAATGGTTAATGCAAATTGTTTATAAAACTGCCCTGAAAGCCCAGTAATAAAAGCCGTCGGAATAAATACCGCACATAATACTAATGCAATCGCAATAATAGGGCCGGTTACTTCCGTCATTGCCACGCGGGTGGCTTCAAGCGGTGATAAGCCATCTTCTATATTTCGCTCAACATTTTCTACGACCACAATTGCGTCATCAACCACGATACCGATTGCCAGTACTAAACCAAATAGCGATAAGGTATTAATAGACACTCCAAGCCACTGCATTACGGCAAACGTACCAATGAGTGAAATAGGCACCGCAATTAACGGAATAATAGACGCGCGCCAGGTTTGTAAGAACACAATAACCACAATCACCACCAGCACGATTGCTTCGAGTAAAGTGGCGATCACCGCATCAATTGAACCACGAACAAATACCGTTGGATCATAAACAATGTCGTATTCAACACCTGCTGGAAAGTCTTTTGATAAGCGTGCCATAGTTTCACGCACCTGATCAGAGAGCTCAATGGCATTTGACCCTGGACGTTGAAATATTGGCATCGCTAAAGCGGGTTGATTATCAAGCTCAGCACGCAATGCATAAGAATCTTGGCCTAAATCAACACGTGCCACGTCTGACAAACGCGTAAGCTGCCCTTGCTCCCCAACTTTAATAATGACTTGTTTAAACTCTTCAATGCTATTAAGGCGTCCTTTGACGTTTAATAGAATTTGGAACTGACTGTCATTTGAAATCGGTTGCGCACCTAAACTACCCGCTGCAACTTGCTGATTTTGCGAGCGTAGTGCATTGACCACGTCACTTGCAGTAAGCTCACGTGATGCTAGCGCATCGGGGTTAAGCCAAACTCGCATTGCATATTTACCGCCACCAAATAGACGAATATCACCCACACCAGGTAAACGCGCTATTTCATCTTTAATATTTAAATCGGCATAATTTGATAAATACGCGGTGTCATGGCTGTTTTGGGGTGAATATAAATGCACCACCATGGTTAAATCGGGTGATGATTTTTCAGCAACAACCCCTAAACGTTGCACTTCTTGTGGCAAACGCGGCAGCGCACTATTTACTCGGTTTTGCACTTGCACTTGGGCACGGTCTAAATCAGTGCCTAACGCAAATGTCACCGTGAGCGTCATACGTCCGTCACTGGTTGCTTGTGAAAACATATACAGCATGTTTTCGGTGCCATTTATTTCTTGCTCAAGCGGTGTTGCCACTGTTTGTGCAATAACCGTCGGGTTAGCACCTGGGTAACTGGCAGTCACAACCACTGTTGGTGGTACAACTTCTGGGTATTCACTGACAGGCAGCTGAAATAATGAAATGCTACCTGCAATTAAAATAATCAACGACAGCATGGCCGCAAAAATCGGTCGCTGTATAAAAAAGTGTGAAAATTTCATCTAATAACCTTATTGCTTAGCAACTAAATCGGCAGGGTTAGCACTTAGCGTAAATGCAACGCCTTGGGTATTAATTGCCACTTTATTTGGTGATATCGGCATACCGGGTCCTACACGAGCTGGGCCATTTACAGCAATAACATCGCCTTGCTCAAGTCCTGATGTGATGGCTCGCAACGATCCATAGCGCTCCCCTACCGTTACAAGCTTATACTGCAGCACATTGTTTTCGCCTACCGTTAACACAAAGCGATTTTTTAAATCTGTGCCTATGGCTCTGTCTGGAATAATGACAGTTTCACGCACTGCATTAGCAGCTAACTTAATGCGTGCAAATGAGCCCGAACGCAGCTCGTTACTACGATCATCAAATACCGCACGAACGCGTAAAGTGCCTGTAGATACGTTAATTTGATTATCTATAAAGTTAATATGGCCGCTATAGTTAAAATCGTCTTGCCCTACTTTTTGCATTACAACAGGCTGTTTGCTTGCAGCTGTTACTTCGTCAAATGCGCTATTCCAAGTACGTTCATCGACATCAAAGTAAGCGTACATTTTGTCATTAGAAACAATTGAAGTAAGCACGCTTTGCCCTGCAAGTACGTTGTTACCTTTGGTAATATTTGCGCGAGAAATCACGCCATCAATAGGAGAAACCACTGACGTAAACTCTAAATCGAGCTTTGCAGCTTTAAGCTGCGCTTGCAGTGCAGCAAGTTGTGCTTCACGCTGACGTAAAGTCGATGTACGCGCTTGTGCTTGCTCAGTCGAAATGGCTTTTCGCTCAGTTAAGCGTACAGCACGCGATGCTTCGCTTTTTGCTTGTTCAAGTGCTGCTTGAGCACTTTTTACCTGAGCGCTTAAACTGTCAACGGTTGCAGCGAATGAGCGATCGTCTAAACGAAATAATACATCGCCTTGTTTAACGCTATCCCCTTCTTTAAATTCAATTTGCTCAATAATGCCGGATACACGCGGCATTAATGCCACTTTTTGCGGTGACTCTAAGCGTGTTGTATAGGTATGCCAACTTTGAACTGGCTTAACCAAGACTTCGGCTACATCAATAGCTTGTTGTTGCTGTGCGGGGGCTGATTGCGCTGTACTTTCATCGGCACAACCGGCCAGTGTGATTAATGCAACAGATAGTGCTGTAGCAATTAAGTGTTTGTTCATAACGACGCTCCTTTTAATTTAGCATTGCATAATACGGAACATACTTGATGACAAAAACAATAGATTTTTAAATTCATTAGTGCCAAAATGGCATCAATACTCACTAAGTGATGAAATAATGGATACAACCAGTCGACTATTAATGCTGCTTGAAGTGGTAGAGCAAGGCTCATTTGCAAAAGCAGCCGAAATACGAAATATTGACCGCTCAGTGATCTCTAAGCAAATTAGTCGGTTAGAGGATGAACTTGGGGTAAGACTATTAAACAGAACAACCCGCTCATTCTCTCTTACAGCAGCGGGCGCTGAAATGATAAAAAAAGCGGGTGAGCTGCGAAGCCTGCTTGGCGAAACGGTGCGCATGGCAGAAAACTACCACCAAGAGCCACGCGGCGTATTGAAAGTGACCGCATCGACTTTAATAGGTCGACGCTACTTACAGCCAGTGATCAACGATTTCCAAAAACGCTTTCCACAAGTGGAAGTAGAACTGCGTTTAGATGACCGACTGGTTGATATTGTATCTGAGGGATTTGATTTAGCCTTTAGAGTGGGTGAACCCAAAGACTCATCATTAATTGCTCGTAAAATTGCCCGTAATCGTTTGTTACTATTAGCCGCGCCAGCGTTTATAGAAACATACGGTATGCCAACAACAATCACTGATTTGGCACAATTGCCAGCGGCCAGTTATGCCAGCAACTCACTGCGGGTAGAAGGCATAAATTACTATAACCACACTGGCGAGCACTGCGAGCAAAAAATAAAAAGTGTGTTTAGAGCAAACGATGCAGAAGTATTACTGATGAAAACCCTCTCTGGCACCACCTACTTTTTAGCGCCGGCATTTATTTTAGATAAAGAAGTGATTGATGGGCAACTGGTGCCCTTACTTACCGATGTAAAATTAATGGAACACAGTGCAATGTATGCTGTATACCCACACCGAGATTTACCGGTAAGAACACGATTGTTTTTTGATGCCGTGCGTGAATACATTGGCAAAGAAAGGCCGATTTGGGAGAACAGTATTCCTAATTTTGATCAAATGTATTAAGCCGCATCTGCACAGAGGTTAATATCAGAAAAAACCGCATTGCGCCCCGCATCTTTTGCCTTATAAAGTTGCTTATCTGCTTGCGCTATTAATTCAGCCAAATTTTGTTGTTGGTACTTAACAACGCCAACACTGGCTGTTAAATTTATGGTTATACCATTGGCTTCAATATATTTATTTGCAACGGCTTGTCTAAGATTTTCAGCCATTGCCAGCGCGGATTGTGCACTATCAAAATTGCTCATTAAAGAAAATTCTTCACCCCCCACCCTAAACACATACCCTTTTGCAAAAGTAATCCTAAATAGAGTTGCCAACTCAACCAGCACTTTATCTCCTACATCATGGCCGTATTCATCATTTATTTGTTTAAAGTGGTCAAGATCAATTAAAAACAAGTACAACTGTGACTTGTCTTTTATCTCCACTTCAAAATAATGACTCATAGACAAACGGTTTCCTGCCCCCGTGAGAGGATCAAGTAAGGCCAAGTTTTTAAGTCGCTTCGAAAATTCGGCCCTATTTCCTTCAAAAACATGAGAAATGACCCATATAATAATATAAATAAACAGTAAGTTGAGCGCTAGGTTAAAAGAGGAAAAATAAGGGCTTGGTAATTTATAAAGCAACACTGATGATTGCATAACCAAAAGTGTGGCCGATAACATAATACCGTATTTTCGACCAAGAAGTAGATAATACAAAATGGGTAAAGAAAACGCCCACAAAAACAAACCATTTTTAAGTGGTGCCAAAAAGGTTCCACATAATATAACTAGCGTTACAGTCATACAAACCGTTATGGCATACCAGTTTCGTTGCTTGTTTTTAACCAATTGTATAAAAATATAAAAACAAAGTGCGGAAAAACACACCTCTAAGCCGCCTACAATATAAAAATGATTTTTTGATAGGTTAAACACAGCAAAAATAAATGACAGCAAACCAAAAAATAAACACATCCATTTTAAGACATGCTTACGTAATATTTTTGTACTGTTAAGAGCGGCTATATCCATAAAAAACTTAAATCAAAACTAATGGTTTATATTAACCCTGAAATGCAATAATCACAACTTTATGCTTAACAACCCCCTTTAAAATAAGCAAAAAGGACTGGTTAAATGCAGCTATTCTGTAAGCAGTTCATTAACTGTGCCAACCAAGTCAGAAAATTCCTCATCAACATGTGCGATTTGTTTAGGGCTTAAGGTTTGATTTAATTTAACCAGCAACTGTGCGTATGCCCTTAAATTTTCCTCATTTCTCTCAATGAGTTCAGCACTCATAAACAGCTCTCGTTCTGTAATGATAGTGCGTAACTGCTGCGCAAATTGGGCATCATCAAGGGTTTGCTGATTAAACAGTGCTTCAAGTGCACCTAACCGAGTTAGTTTATAGTCATACCATAAATTGCTGGTACTGATATATTCACTGTTGGCTTGTGACACTAGCGTTCGCTGCTCTGAGGTGAGCTTACCAAGCCATTGTTCGTAGTAGTCTAGTTGCTTGTCTAAACGAGACTGCTGATGCTCCTCTTTGGTTAATGAAGCGTGCTCTTTTATTTCGTCATTAATTTGATCGCGAATGTTTTCTACCATTTCACTGCGTTGTGATGGAGTTAACGTTTTTGCCAGCTCGATTAAGGGATCACTCGCGTACAAAAGTAAATTGCGCCAATGCTGCTTTACCTGCGTTATTTTTGCCATTAACTGCGCTGTATCGGCTTGTTTATCGAGCAACTGCCTTAAGTCGAGTAAATCGGCTTTATATTTTGGTAACTCAACCTCTCGGTGCCAATCTCGGGTGTTATTAATAATCACTTTTAACTGCGTTGATTGGCTTTTGTTTAAGTCGACATAATCGTCTATCCAAAACGAAGACAGCCAACCAAGGTTGTTATAAGCAAAGGAAGTAGAACAACTGGCAATAAACAATAAACTGGTTATAAAAATAATTTTGCTTAGTTTTATATTTTTTAAATTA
>NZ_LYRQ01000078.1:0-14577 GCF_001661605.1 Pseudoalteromonas sp. MQS005
TATAAAAAAAAACACTTTGTAATGGACAAAATTATTATTTAGTTAGTAAAAATTTGGCTTATCAACACTCAGTTAGTAAAAATATGATCTGAAAACGCTTGTCTTAAGTTTTCCTTAGTTAAATACTGATCTGAGCATTTTATTTGAAGTCAGATCACTTTTATACTAACTTAAACATTTAACTTTTGTGGCTTTATGTGTTGTTATTAGCTGTCACAATAAAAACGGAAATAAAAACCATGAGCCGAAAGGTCAACATCTCGGTAGATAACTTGCCCGATACACTTAGGGGCCAAATTCACGGGGTGGAAAGTGCGATCGATAACGAAAGCCTAGCACTATTTACAGATAATAAAGATGTGCGAATTTCGATAGAAAATGCAGCCCATGGGTTACGCGCTTACTCTAACACATTTAACCATTATGATCTGTGGGGACGTTTTGTTCGCTCAGGCCACAAAAAACTGCCACTTGAAGAAGCCCCTAAAAAAACCATCATTACGCGTAAGATATCTGAAAAAGTAGATGGTATTTTATATGATGGCGAAATAAAAATAACACCGGCTGTGGTCAGTACTCGTAAAGATGGCGAAGATGTAGAATATTTAGTGTGGCCATCAGATAGAGAAGAAAAAGTAGAGCGCGCATTAATTCGCCTCGCTTCAAAAGGTAAAATTGTAAAAATTAATTTTAAGTCCGGTATTCAATATGCCGTTGTGTTTTCTATGAACGAATTAGCACAAGAGCTTAAAGCGGTTGGCCAATCTATGCCATATCCGCAAATTAAAGAGTCGCTTGAAGCATTGCAAGGTTCTAAACTTTCTTTTAAATATTCTGCAACGGATACTAAAAATTCTGATATTGATGATTCGTTTTACGAGTCTAATATGAACTTTTTATCGTCTTTGCACTTTAGTGGTAAGAAAGGCCAAGGCGGAAACGTAAAATGTGTTGCGTGTTTAAATGCATTTGTACACAACATGATTGATAACCTTGAATACAAAGGTTATTACTTTAACAGTGCACAAGAATTAAAACGCGGATTATCGCGTTGGATGATGCTGCGTTTATATCATTTATGGCGTTATGCAGCACCAGGAAAAACCTACCATTTTAGATTACTTTCTATTATGGAAAAATATGGCTCTATTTACTCAACGGATGATATTACCGAAAATAAATTAAAAGCACTGCGTCGTGATATGACAACCACGATGAAAGATTTAATTGAAAAAGGAGCAATATCTGAATACAGCATTACCAATGTTAAAGATGATAAAACCGGCAACATAGTCGATTACACTTATGAAATGCATCCGTCTGATCAATTTTGTGATGAGATATTGGCATTAAATAAACACAATAAGCGTATTGAAATACAAGGCGGTAAACGCATTGTTGAAAATGCGGTATTGATTGATGAAGATAAGCTGGAAGAAATTGTAGAAAAGTAATTCTATTTATTTTTACCAACAAATATATTAAAGGCCACATAATGTGGCCTTTTTAACATAATTTATTTAGTTACTTGTTCTAAATATAATCGGTCCACTAGAAAATCATATTCGCGTTTTCGGGGATGCGATAAGGGTTTATGGTAACTCGGTAGTTCGCCAAATTTTACGTCGGGCTGTGGGTTAATTAGTATAAAAGGTAAAGCAGCACTAACATGATAGCGATTTTTTGCAGTGTACCTCACATTAACTTGAGGACTAACTCGAGTAGGGCGCCTAATTCGCAATTTTTCTTTTTCACCCAAGCTGGCTACTCGAACCTGTTCTTGTGCAACCAGTGACTGCCATTTTTGCTGATCAATCATTCGCGGGTTTTTATAGCCTGCCGATTTTTCTAACATTTCAAGCGCCATTTTTTTTGTAAGTGTTTTGGTTGCGTGTTTATGCATCCAAGTAAAGCGAACAGAAAAAGGGGATTCAATTTCACTATGAATTTTACGATACGCCGCAAGGGTTATTAAATTTGGCATTGCATTATGCACCGCTTCAAATCGCGCGTCGTTATTATCTATTGCTAAAATACAATTTTTAAAAGCTGCTTTTGCACTATTTACCTGTGCTATGCGATCAATAATGGCTTGTTTATTCGCCTCTTTTATTACTAGCAAACCAGGGTGTCGCTTTAATACTCGGCTGCTTAGCCCTGGCTTTTTATACATATCTGAGAAAGCATTTAAAATTGCCTTATGTGCCAATTCCCCTGTTATTTTTGAAACGCTTATAGACTCAGGGATTATATTTTCTTCAGTACTACTAATCTCAGGTAATTGAAAATACTCTGCTTTAGCAAAGCCAACCTCTTTAAGCTCATGAATTAAGCTAAGTGTTAATTCATTGAGTAAATCAAACTGACTTCTTATTTGTACCTTTGTAACCATTAGCTACCTACCTAGAACACATCTTACTTATCTACTATTCTCGCAAACAACCTTTTCTTTTGATAGCTATTTCTTTAAATAAAATCTCATTGCTAAGATTTATAATAATTCAAATTAAGTATGATGTGTTCTTGATGGTTTTTAAGTACTTTTGCTTCACATACTTTAAAGGAAATAATAGAAGGGGTGAGTTAAGGCACAGAGCTTTGTATGAAGCGCTAGCATAAATATTTAAAAGCGCATAATTGAGTAGCATTCTTTTTTAAAACCACCCGTAAACTTAAGATTACATTAGTGCAAATTAAGTATGATGTGTTCCTGTTACTATCTGTATCACCATCGCTTAGCTGTTAAGCTTCTACTCAAGCCATTATAATGCACACTCTACCTACTTAGATTATTGTTTTTAAATGTTTATTTATTTTTGCTTTATAAACTTGCTCATCAAAAGTAACTCAAAATAGGCTCTTAAATCTTATTAAAATTTAACTAATAACTAAATAATTGGTAAATAGTGTATTTAGTCCTTGAACAAAGCACACTGCATACGTTAATTTCATTACATCAGGTAATAGGAATGAGGAATGAACATGCAATCGTGGAACCCAAATAGCTGGAGAGAACTGCCAATACTGCAGCAACCACAGTACCCAGATCAAGACGTATTAAAGTCGGTAGAAAGCCAGTTAAAAAGTGCACCGCCTTTAGTATTTGCCGAAGAAACAAGAAGTTTATTTAAACAACTTGAAGACGTATGCGAAGGCCGTGCCTTTTTACTTCAAGGTGGAGATTGTGCAGAATCGTTTAGCGACTTTAATGCCGCTAATATTCGCGATACATTTAAAACCATCTTACAAATGGCTGTAGTATTAACCTATGGTGGAAAGTGCCCGGTTGTTAAAATTGCACGTATGGCAGGTCAATACGCTAAGCCACGTTCAGCCGACTTAGAAACAATAGACGGCGTTTCGTTGCCATCTTACCGTGGTGATATAGTAAATAACTTTGAGTTTACTGAAGAAGCACGTATTCCAGACCCTCAACGTTTAATGACTGCATATCATCACAGTGCGGCAACGCTAAATTTGCTACGCGCTTTTGCACAAGGTGGACTTGCCGACTTACATCAAGTTAACCGTTGGAACATGGGCTTTGTTGCTGCTAATCCACAAAAAGCAAAATACCAACAACTTGCAGACAAAATTCAAGACGCGTTAGAATTTATGGAAGTGTGTGGTATTAATTCAACTATAGCGCCAAGCTTAAAAGAAACTGATTTATACACGTCACACGAAGCGTTATTACTAGGCTACGAAGAAGCATTAACACGTAGAGACCATTTATCAGGTGACTGGTACGATTGTTCAGCACACTTTGTTTGGATTGGTGAACGTACTCGCCAGCTAGACCATGCCCATATTGAATTTTTTAAAGGTATTAAAAACCCAATTGGCGTTAAAGTTGGGCCAGGTATGGATCCAGACGAGCTTATCCGTTTAATCGATGCGCTTAACCCGGATAATATCCCAGGCCGATTAACACTTATCACGCGCATGGGTGCGGATGTATTACCAGAGAAGTTACCTGCGCTGGTGCGTAAAGTACAGCAAGAAGGTCGCAAAGTAATTTGGAGCTCAGATCCAATGCATGGCAATACTGAAAAAGCCAGCTCAGGTTACAAAACGCGTAGCTTTGATAATATCATGCGCGAAATTAGCCAATTCTTTGCTGTTCATAAAGCAGAGGGTTCTTACGCAGGCGGTGTTCATTTAGAAATGACCGGCCAACATGTAACAGAGTGTACTGGCGGTGCATACGGTTTATCTGACGATGACCTTGCTCAGCGCTACAAAACACAATGTGACCCACGCTTAAATGCTGATCAAGTATTAGAGCTTGGATTTTTAGTAGCTGATTTACTAAAAGATGCGCGTAAATAATACCCGCTCATAAATACCAAAAGCCGCTTTTATTTAGCGGCTTTTTTGTGTATTAACTGTGATTACGCGCTTAAATCACACATTAGTTTGTTAGTACTTACGACGCTCAAGGCCTGTATCAGAAATGATTTTTGCTGAAATTTCTTCAACTGAATGGTGAGTTGAATTTAAATGTGCAATTTTATGTTTTTTATACAGCATTTCAACTTCGCGCACTTCAATACGACACTGCCTGATTGATGCGTATTTTGAATTTGCCATGCGTCTGTCTCTTATTGCAGCCAGACGCTCTGGATCAATAGTTAAGCCAAACAGTTTATGCTTATAAGGCACTAAGCATTTTGGTAAACCTTCGCTTTCTAAGTCGTCTTCGGTGATCGGGTAATTGGCTGCTTTAATGCCATACTGCAACGCTAAATAAAGACTGGTGGGTGTTTTACCACTTCGACTAACGCCAACTAAAATAATATCAGCCTCCGCAAAGTTTTTAATGTTGCCACCATCATCATTCATCAACGCGTAATTAACGGCATCAATTCTAAAATCATAACTTTTTTCATGAATAGAGTGTGTTCTGTGTACTTTTGGTACTGGCGCCACATTTAATTCTTTTTCAATTTTTTCACTATAGGTACTTAAAAAGTCGTATGAAACTGCATCCGCTGAGCGAATAATCTCAGACAATTTATGATTCACAAAAGTAAAAAACACCAAAGGCTTTTCACCTTGCTTAGATGACGTGGCGTTAATAAGCGCTTTTATTTCATGCGCTTTTTCTTCAGTTTCTACAAAAGGGATTGTTTTATGATTAAATTCGACAGGGAATAAAGATAAAGTCGCATGACCAAACACTTCAGATGTGATTGCTGTGCCATCTGAAATATAAAACGCAGTTCTCATAAAGCCTCTTTTTTATTACATTTAATTTTAAAATCAGTGTATCACGGTTTACGTGGGGACGTTTGCCAGTGTAGAATGGTGGCGACCTTTATAAAAGGTTTTCTTTCTTAACTCTCACAGTTACTACTACAATTTGTTTTTTGGAGAAAGATCCGTGCAAGAATACGTTCTCTGGTATCAAGAGCTTGGTATGCAAGATGTTCCTCGAGTTGGCGGTAAAAATGCGTCACTTGGTGAAATGATTTCAAACTTAGCTAACGCAGGTGTGCAAGTCCCAGGTGGTTTTGCTACTACCTCAGACGCTTTTAACGAGTTTTTAGAACAATCAGGACTCAACGCAAAAATTCATGACATTTTAGATACACTCGATGTTGATGATGTAAACACACTCGCCAAAATCGGCGCCGATATCCGCCAGTGGATTATCGATACCCCATTCCAACCTAGTCTAGACAAAGCAATCCGCGACGCATACAGCCAGCTACATGGCGACACAACTGCAGATGTTTCATTCGCTGTTCGTTCATCAGCAACCGCTGAAGATATGCCAGATGCCTCTTTTGCAGGCCAACAAGAAACGTTTTTAAACGTTGTTGGTATTGATTCTGTAATGACAGCCATCAAACACGTATTCGCTTCGTTATTTAACGACCGTGCAATTTCTTATCGTGTTCACCAAGGCTACGATCACCGTGGTGTTGCCTTATCAGCAGGTATTCAACGCATGGTTCGCTCAGATAAATCAGCATCAGGCGTTATGTTTAGTATTGATACTGAATCTGGTTTTGAAGATGTTGTATTTATTACATCAAGCTATGGTTTGGGTGAAATGGTTGTACAGGGTGCGGTAAACCCTGATGAATTTTATGTTCATAAACCAACACTGCTTAAAAACAAGCCATCAGTAGTTCGTCGTAATATTGGCTCTAAAGCCATTCAAATGATTTACTCTCAAGACAAAGCTCACGGCAAACAAGTAGAAATTGTTGATGTAGATCCAGCACTTTCAAACAAATTCTCGATTACAGATGAAGAAGTGCAAAACCTTGCCAAACAAGCTGTAATCATTGAAAAACATTACGGTCGTCCAATGGACATCGAATGGGCAAAAGATGGTAACGATGGCAAACTATATATAGTTCAGGCGCGTCCAGAAACAGTTCGTTCAAACGAAGACACTAACGTAATGGAACGCTTCCAACTTAATGGCAGCAGCAATGTTGTTGTTGAAGGCCGTGCAATTGGTCATAAAATTGGTAGTGGTGTTGTGCGTGTACTTGATTCAATCAAAGAGATGGACCAAGTACAAGTAGGTGACATTTTAGTTACCGACATGACCGACCCAGATTGGGAACCTATCATGAAACGTGCGGCTGCGATTGTTACAAATCGTGGTGGTCGTACATGTCATGCTGCAATTATTGCACGTGAGTTAGGTATTCCAGCCGTTGTTGGTTGTGGTAATGCAACAGATTTAATTAAAGCAGGTCAAGAAGTTACTGTATCATGTGCCGAAGGCGATACTGGTTTCATCTACGAAGGTATTTTAGACTTTGAAGTGTTAACTTCACGCGTAGACGAAATGCCTGAACTGCCAATGAAAGTAATGATGAACGTAGGTAACCCAGATCGCGCATTCGATTTTGCTCGTTTACCACATTCAGGTGTTGGCCTTGCGCGCGTTGAGTTTATCATCAACCGTATGATTGGTGTTCACCCTAAAGCGTTATTAAATTTTGATGCACAAACAGATGCATTAAAAGCAGAAATCACAGACATGATTGCCGGTTACGAATCACCTGTTGAATTCTATATTGGTAAACTAGTTGAAGGTATTTCTACCCTAGGTTGTGCGTTTGCTCCAGAGCGTGTAATTGTTCGTATGTCTGATTTTAAATCAAACGAATACGCAAACTTAGTGGGCGGCCAGCAATACGAGCCAGAAGAAGAAAACCCAATGATTGGTTTCCGTGGTGCTGCGCGTTATATTTCTGAAGATTTCCGTGATTGTTTTGCCCTTGAGTGTGAAGCAATAAAACGCGTTAGAAATACTATGGATATGACTAACATTGAAATCATGATCCCATTCGTACGTACCCTTGAAGAAGGTAAACGCGTTATTGAATTACTTGAAGAGCATGGCCTTAAACGTGGCGAAAATGGTCTTAAAGTAATTATGATGTGTGAACTTCCGTCAAATGCATTAATGGCTGAAGAATTTTTAGAATACTTCGATGGTTTCTCTATCGGCTCTAACGATTTAACTCAGTTAACGCTTGGTCTTGACCGTGATTCAGGTTTAATTGCGCACTTATTTGATGAGCGCGACCCTGCAATCAAAAAACTTCTTTCTATGGCTATTAAAACAGCAAAAGAAAAAGGTAAGTACGTAGGTATTTGTGGTCAAGGTCCTTCAGATCATGAAGATTTTGCTGCATGGTTAGTAGAGCAGGGCATTGATTCTGTCTCGCTTAACCCAGATACAGTACTAGAAACATGGTTATATTTAGCTGATAAACTCGCTAAATAAATTACCTTGTTAAAAAAATGCCAGCATCTGCTGGCATTTTTTATGGCTTAAAATGTGTGTTTTGCTAATTTTTTATCTAAATAGGCACATGAGCGAGTAAGCGCTTTTTGACACCACGCTAAATAACCTCTCGCTTTTGGGTAATACATAGAAAAGCACAGTAAACCTGCAATAAAAAATATTAACGAAGGCCCTGGTACTACGGCAAATAGTAGTCCTAATAAAATAAACAGTGTGCCGCTGATCTGTATAAGTAATTTTTTCATATAAACCTCATAGTAGGCGTTTAATTTGATTATAATTAGAGCTGCTCATATTACGATTAAAAGAGTGTTACAAACTGTAAAATCTTCAATTTCTATTAGCCATCACCATGATATAATTACACAAATGCATTAAAAAGCGCCGCCATGATAGCAACGATTACACAACAAGATGCCGCGACCGAATTGGTTGCAAATTACTTAAATACCATAAAAAATCAAGGGTTTACTGGAGATACAGACGCCAGTTATGCAACGAGGCTGACTGCATCAACCGATAACAGTATTTACCAGCAGCTTCCGCAAGGTGTTATTTTTCCAAAAAGTGAAAAAGACATTCAAATTGCCTTACAAACTGCATCTCATGACCCTTTTTTGTCGTTAACTTTTGGTCCTCGCGGTGGCGGCACAGGCACTAACGGACAGTCTTTAACCCCAGGTATTGTGGTTGATTTATCACGTTACATGCGTGAAATCCTCGAAATAAATGTAGAAGAAGGTTGGGTACGAGTTCAAACGGGCGTGATAAAAGATCAACTTAACGACTTTTTAAAACCGTATGGATTTTTCTTTTCACCCGATTTATCTACCAGTAACCGCGCCACCATTGGCGGCATGATCAGTACAGATGCATCTGGCCAAGGTTCATTAGTTTATGGCAAAACCAGCGACCATGTTTTAGGGCTAACCACGTATTTAGTCGACGGCACAGCAATGTCTACCAGCCCAATAGACATAGAAAAAGCAAAAATAATTGCCGATCAAGACTCATTAATTGGGCAAATATACAAAACAGTTTTAGATATTTCAATTAGTGAACGCGACGCTATATTAGCCAAATTCCCACGATTAAATCGCTTCTTAACTGGGTATGACCTAGAGCATGTGCTAAGTGAAGACTTACAAACTTTTGATATGAGTCGACTAATTACAGGCTCTGAAGGCTCATTAGGTATAGTCACTGAGGCGAAATTAAACCTAACACCCATTGCTGAATTTAAAACACTCATCAATATAAAATATGACAGTTTTGATTCTGCACTTCGCCATTCACCATTTTTGGTTGATGCCCGTGCTACCTCGGTTGAAACCGTTGACAGCAAAGTTTTGAATCTTGCGCGCGAAGACATTATTTGGCATTCAGTATCGGACTTAATAACCGATGTACCAAATAAAGATATGCAAGGACTCAACATGGTTGAGTTTAATGCTGTATCACCACAAGATATAAAAGACAAAGTAGACACTTTATGTAAATTATTAGATGAGTGCGTTGAACATCAAACTAATGGGGTTATTGGCTATCAGTTAACAAGCGATAAAAGCGATATACTAAAAATTTATGCAATGCGTAAAAAATCAGTGGGTTTATTAGGTAATGTAAAAGGAAGCCAAAAACCCCTCGCGTTTGCAGAGGATACTGCCGTCCCGCCTGAAAATTTAGCCGATTACATTGTTGAATTTAGAGCGCTACTCGACAGCTATAATTTACAATATGGTATGTTTGGCCATGTTGATGCCGGTGTATTGCATGTTAGACCCGCGCTTGATATGTGCGACCCAGAACAAGAAAAATTACTCCGTACAATTTCAGATGAGGTAGTAAAACTCACCGCTAAATACGGTGGATTAATGTGGGGCGAGCATGGTAAAGGCTACCGAAGTGAATACGGCCCTGAATTTTTTGGTGAGCATTTATTTACCCAATTACGCAAAATAAAATCTGTATTTGACCCAAACAACAAAATAAACCCTGGTAAAATATGCACGCCTATTGAAAGTAAAGACTCACTAGTTAGTGTTGATGGGCAGAAACGTTCTTACTTCGATAAGCAAATTTCTATTGATGTAAAAACCAGTTTTAATAATGCAATGACTTGTAATGGTAACGGCTTGTGTTTTAATTATGATGAAAACTCGCCAATGTGCCCATCTTATAAAGTGACCGGAGATCGCCGTAATTCACCTAAAGGTCGCGCGGGTTTAATGCGTGAATGGTTACGACTTCAAGAGTCAAAAGATGTTAATTTGCTTGAAGTAGAGAAAGAGCTAAACAAAGGTGAAGTGATCACCTGGTGGGAGCGTTTTGTTCATAGCCGTGAAAAAAATAAAGGCGTTTACGATTTTTCTCACGAAGTAAAAGCATCAATGGACGAGTGTTTAGCATGTAAAGCGTGTACTACCGCTTGCCCAATAAAGGTAGATGTACCAACTTTTCGAGCTCGTTTTTTAAATTATTACCATAGTTATTATGCGCGCCCACTCAAAGATTATTTAGTGGGTAATATCGAAAATAGCGCACCGTTAATGTCAAAATTTGCTCGGATTATTAACCCAATTGTAAAAACATCATTGGTTAGTAGCATCATTAAAAAAACGGTCGGTTATGTTGATACCCCGCAGCTAAGTATTCCAGCACTCGGTAAACGTATAAACAAAGCGCAAAAATTTGATTTAAATTTACTTAAAAAATTAAGCGCCGATGAGCAAAATGAGTATGTACTCATTGTTCAAGACCCATTTACCAGCTTTTACGAAGCCGAATTGGTTGAGAGCTTTATTACACTGATCACACAGCTTGGAAAAAAACCCATGTTGTTACCATTTAAACCCAATGGTAAGCCTCAACATGTGAAAGGTTTTTTACATGAGTTTAAAGTGACAGCTAAAAATGCTGCAGAATTTCTAAATCAACTTAACGAGATCAATGCGCCATTAGTAGGTTTAGATGCATCTTTAGTGATGTGTTATCGCGATGAATATAATACAATTTTAGAAAATAACCGTGGTGATTTTCATGTCCTACTTGCCCATGAATGGCTAGAAACACAATCGTTTAAACAGTTAACGGCTAAACAAAATTTAAATACTGAATTTACGTTATTGAGCCACTGCACTGAAACAACCGCTTTACCAAAAGCGGCAAGTGTTTGGAAAACTATTTTTGATGAACTTGGTTTAACATTAAACACTACAAATACGGGTTGTTGTGGAATGGCGGGTACGTATGGCCACGAAGCACAAAACCAAGATAACTCTCGATCGCTTTACGAAATGAGTTGGAAACCTATTGTTGATAAAAATAAACCTGAGCAACTTTTATCAACGGGATTCTCATGTCGCAGCCAAGTTAAACGTTATGAAAAGTTTAAACCCAAGCATCCGATAGAGTTACTGGCAAATGTACTTAGTTAATAATTTAATTAATTAAGCTGAAAATAAAAAGGCGTAACTTATTATTAAGTACGCCTTTTTATTTTGCTTATATTTATTTAGTTTTTTTAGCAAAACTATCTGCTATAGGTTTTGTACTAATACCGTGAATAAACACACTAAATAAAATTGTTGTCATGGCAATGGTCGCAATTTGAAATTTGTTTTCTATTTGTGTGTCTATTACCATTAATGTAAAAACAATTGAGGCCAATCCTCTTGGCCCAAACCAAGCAAATGTAAAACGCTCTTTAATTGTTAGTGCTGTAAATTGCAATGACAGCATAACCGGTATTATTCTAATTAAAGTCGTACTTAATAATGCATACGTTATTATCGCTAAATTTAATTTAGGTAAAACTAAATAAGCACATACAAATCCAAACAAACACCAGATCATTAAAGAAGTAAAGTCAGCAATATGCTCTGAGTCTTCTATCAACTCTTTGCTTATTTTAGTAGTGGCGTATTTATCAAATAATAAACCCGCAACAAACACTGCAATAAATCCACTGCCATGAAAATATTGCGTAATCGAAAACACCGCCATAGCAAAACCTAATAATAAAAAAGGACTCGTGTTTTGCGCAAAGTAATGGCGCTTCATTGCAAAATTTAAACACGGAATAAAAATAGCGGTACTTGTAAAGGCAATTAATAAGGCTAAACCAAGTTCTCTGCCAAACACACTTAACGTTTGCGTTGCTGTAATTGCAGATTCAGGATTTTTTGCCAGTAATATAAATATTAAAAAAATAGGAACACATAAACCATCATTCAAACCACTTTCGGTATTTATTCCTTCACGAATTTTTTCAGGTACCCGCGTACTTGCCAATAACCCTTTACTCAACGCCGCATCGGTAGGCGTTAATATTATTGCAAGTAACGCCGCTTGAATAACAGATAAATCGGCAAACAAAAATAACCCAACGGCAATCCCAAGTAATAACGTTAAGGGGAGGGCGATAAATAACAGTAAACTCGGATACTGAAAGCTATGTCTTAAAACACTTAATTTTGACTTAGCCGCATCAGAAAATAAAAATATACTGAGTGTCAATTCTATAAAGGGCAGTAAAAAATCTATGCCGGTTTTTATTCTGCTACTTTCGTTAGGTAAAAGTGTGGCAAGCAATATCCCACCAATTACAAAAAACATTGGCCCCGTTACTTCGGTTTTTTCTAGTTGGCGAAATGTTAAGGAATAAACTAAAAATAAAACGCCAATAAATGAGATCACTAAGTATTCCATTAAATTTTCCTTTTAATTCCAGATTTAGCCCGCTCTTTTATATTTGTTTGAATATAAATTTGATCGGTTGTAGCAATTTTTGCATGGCCTAAATCTTCAGATAAATGTTTTAAAGGGCGAGTTTGTGCGTCATGCGTTGCCCCCGTATGGCGTAACCAATGCGCAGTGGCCGCTTCTAATTGTTCCGCGTCATCTTTAAATCCATCATCAAGTAAAGATTGTTGCGCAATATCGAAACTTTGTTGTACCAATCTGCGAATTTGTCTTACGGTCATTCCACCCTGACCACGAATTTTATGAACTAGCGGGTCTGACTCATCAACGCGGGGCAGAGCAGGCAAGCCTCGATACAAGCGATAACGTTTTAAATACTCAAGAAAATCATCACTTAATGTTACATCGCGTAATTTATTTCCTTTGCCCATTATTCTTAAAAACCAAAAGCCATCATTATCTTGCCAAAAATGAGACATAACAGGTGACCATTGTGGTCGCTCTGATAATTCTGAAATACGAAGGTAGAGTCCTTTTAAACAGGCGAGGGTAAATAAGTTTCTTTCATACTCTGGTTTTTTTTCGCATATATCTCGGGTAACGCCAAATACATATTCCCATTGAATATCGCTTAACGTATCGGGGATTTGTATTTGTGATTGCACAACCAAGTAGGGACTATTTTTTTTAACAACAGGTACAAAGTTAGCAAAGGTTTTTTCTTCTAAAATAGCGAATTTATAAAATACATTGAGGGCAGTAAACATGGCCGATAATGTTTGCTGACTCGCAATAGATTCTTTTAACATGAAAGGGCGCCAATTTTGATTTAACCGACGAATTCCTTGCTCATCTTTATAACGCCATTGAACAGATGTAGATGCCCATTTTTTATCCGGTTCAACCATAAAATCAACATAGGCTTCAATATCTTCACGCTTAAGTTCAAATACAGATTTTTCAGCTATAAGCCATGACCATAAATAAAAACGTTCCAACTCATTACGAAAACGACTATAGGTTGCCTCAGATTTTCGTCCATAAACATATAAAAACTGGTATAAAAAATTAAGATCAGCCTTTGATTCAGTTACAGTCAAGCTGACTTGCTGTATAAAAGAGGCTAGTTCTGGATATTCTGATGAGAGTGTATTGTCTTCAAGATGAGCTATTTGATAACGTAATTGTTTTAATGTATCGACAAGAGCAACAAGCATAATAGTAAAATATATAAGAAAATAATAGACTTATAGGTTAACCTTAAAGTCCGATACTGTCTAGTATTGGACATAATGAATTTTTGATATTTATGCTAAACGCAGATTTATTAACCATATACCTTATTAAAGGAAAAATCATGAAAAAATTACTTCTGTTGAGCATGTTAGTTATTAGCGTTTTATTAACAGGTTGCGCTACTACAGGCAGTGCTTCCCCTGGAGAAAAACGTGCTTTAGTACAAAGTATGAAATCGAATACATTAACTGCTCTATACGAAAAAAAACCAGATGTTAAAACTCAAATTGCAAACTCTGCCGGTTATGCTGTATTTGATAATGCCAATGTAAACGTTATTTTAGCCAGTTTTGGTGGTGGGTACGGTGTAGTAAAAAATAACCTAACCGGAAAATCTACCTATATGAATATGGGTGAAGCTGGTTTAGGCTTAGGTTTAGGTGTTAAAGATTTCAATATTGTGATGGTTTTTCACGATCAAGCAGCGTTAAATAGATTTATTAAACATGGTTGGGCGTTCGGTGGTAATGCCGATGCTGCTGCAAAATACCAAGATAAAGGTGGCGCTTTAGTTGCCGAAGCTATTGCTGACCAAGTTACTGTTTACTCTTTAACCGAAAGTGGCCTTGCACTGCAAGCTGTTTTAAAAGGTACTAAATTTTGGGTCGATTCTGAGCTAAATTAAGACCTCAAAACCCTATCATAAGTGGGCTAGTTTGTATGATTACGCCCACTTTAATTTAAATTACTTAATTTAACATAACGTAATTTATAGGTGATTAGCTATCAGCTATCAGCTATCAGCTATCAGCTATCAGCTATCAGCTATCAGCTATCAGCTATCAGCTATCAGC
>NZ_LYRQ01000079.1:0-13928 GCF_001661605.1 Pseudoalteromonas sp. MQS005
ATCTTTATAAAACAAAGGTTTATTGATTTTTTTCTTTATGGCACAGCCCTTGATTGTATCTTGGTGTATTAACCAATAAACAAACAAGGAATAACATTATGAAAACTTCAATTAACATGACACTGGCTAGTTTACTTTTATTAGGTTCATCTCAAGTACATGCAACAGAGGTCGATTTAGATATTACAGATATGTTGACTAAAACGGTGACGACTTATGTATCACAAGCAACCCATGAACTTGAACAGTCAGTAAAAGAAGCTGTTTCTTTTAATGCCCAAGCTATTTTAGATGGTTTACTACAAACCAACCCAGTTGTTGATAATAGTGGCATTGATGAAAAGCAACTTGTAGTAAAAACACAAAAAAAGCAATAAAAATAGGGAATAAGTGATGAACAGCGAGTTCGAATTGTTAGCCCTGATGTTGGCGCCAGTGGCAAGTGTACTGAGTGTTTATTACATCGCTTACATGATAAAAAATGTGGGAACGAGGTTTAATTAGCGAATGCACTTACACGGTAAAACAATCGATGTAACTAAAGCTGATCGACTTCAATAGAGCGCACGTAAATAAAGGCAGAGTGTTTGAAAGAAGTAGACTTTATGAAACGTGCGATTTTCCCATTACCGATTTTTATATTACCTGAAGGCTATACGCGATTACGTATATTTGAGCCTCGTTATTTGACGATGGTTAAAAACGCATTAAAAACAAACAGCGGTTTTGTACTTTGCACCTTCGAACACTACACACCATTTAATATAAGCGCCCAAGGGTGTTTAATGGATATTATTGATTTCGACCAAGACGAAAGCGGTATGCTGTTGATTGATGTTTTTGCATCAAAAAGTGTGCAACTAGATAACGTGTACCAAGACGAACAGGAGTTACGCCATGGCGAGGTCTCTGCGTGCAATACACCTTATTGGTACAACAGCAGTAACCATGACATTGGTGAACATCAACTACTTCAAGTGGCACTAGAAGAAGTATTCTCTAATAACCCACAGCTACAGTCTCTTTATAAACATACCCAGTTTAATCAACTTACTTGGGTTGTTGCCAGATGGCTTGAGCTTCTCCCTATTTCTATTGAGAAAAAACAACAACTTGCATTTGAAACTAATTTTGATAACTTGCTGAATTTCCTCCATACTGTGATTAATAACGAATTTGCCTAAAATAATTTTGATCCGCTTATAATCTTAGCTCGTAATGGTACTTACAAAAGCTATAACGGGACATTTTACTATGGTAAGTCAACAACAAACATTACGTTGTGAACCTAACACAGGTAAGTATACTGCCATGCCAGAAACGCCAAGTACTGAACTCAGGGAAGCATTAGTTAATGTAGCCCAATCTCGTGATAAAAAATCCTTCGCGTACTTGTTTGAATATTTTGCACCAAAGATCAAACGCTTTGGCATTAAGCAGTTTGGTGTAGAAGCCCAAGCAATGGAGTTGGTGCAAGAAACGCTCACTTCAGTGTGGCGAAAAGCTCATTTGTACAACAGCGACAAAGGCGCAGCCACTACGTGGGTTTATACGGTAATGCGTAATGCGTCTTTTGATATGCTTCGAAAAATGAAAAGCAACAAAGAAGAAAATATCAGCGAAGACATCTGGCCGTTATTGAATGAATCAGAAGATACACATCACGAATACAGTGACCACCTTGAAGATAAACAAATTAAGCGCTACCTAGATAAACTGCCACAAGCACAAAGAGAAGTGGTACGCGGTGTTTACTTTCAAGATATGTCGCAAGAGCAGCTTGCTCAACAATTAAACATTCCAGTAGGCACGGTAAAATCACGATTACGTTTAGCCTTGCAGAAATTACGTAATGAAATGGGAGATCAGCATGATTAAACATCACCCGAGTGAATCACTACTGACACAATACTGTGCAGCAACACTTCCCGCATCACTAAGCTTAGCCGTATCTATTCATGTAGATATGTGCCCAATATGCCAAGCTGAGGTTGAAAAACTCGAGGCAAGTAATGCAAAAGCAGTGTTTAGTGACAACATGAATGTTAATAACGATGAGCAAAGCGACGATATAGCGGACTCAGGGTTGCTTGAATTAATCACGTCAGACGATTCGATTGATGAAGTTTATGCCGTTGAACCTGTTACTATTGAAGTGAATGACTATAATTACAGCTTACCAAGAGCATTAACACGTATTTCTCATAGCAAATTTACACAAGTAGGTAAGCTTGCTCGTTCACGTATAGCGCTTGACGATGGGCATTTGCGCTCGAGTTTATTGCACATAGACGCAGGCGGTGAAATTCCTGAGCATACACATACAGGTTTTGAAGTTACGCTTCTTCTTGATGGCGAATTTACAGATGAAGAAGGCAGTTATGTACCAGGTGATTTTATTTGGCAAGATGGCCGTCATAAACATACTCCTTTAACAAAAGAGGGATGTTTGTGCTTTACTGTTGTTAGTAGTGCGTTACATTTCAATAAAGGACTTAGCAAGTTGCTTAATCCAATTGGCAGCTTGATTTATTAAGAGAATCTATGCAAACAGATACAATAAAAATAGGTATTAGCGCCTGCTTAGCAGGCGAAAAGGTAAGGTTTGACAGCGGCCACAAAAAATCTAACTTTTGTATGGAAGAGCTGGCAAAACATGTTGAATATAAAATGTATTGTCCTGAGGTTGCGGTTGGCTTACCTATACCGCGCCCGACAATTCGTCAAGTAAGAACTGCTGATACTATTAAAGTGTGTCGTCCAGATGGTACAGGTGATGTTGGCCCTCAGCTAACAGAATACGGCAAAAAAATAGCCACAGAGCAAGCTGGTCATTTAAGTGGTTTTGTTTTTTGTGCTAAAAGCCCGAGTTGCGGCATGGAGCGCGTTAAAATTTACAATGAAGCAGGAACCGGTAACACCTCTGAAGGGATTGGTTTTTTTGCAGAACAAATCATGAAACACAACCCATTACTGCCCTGTGAAGAAAACGGTCGCTTGAACGACGTTCATTTACGCGAAAATTTTGTTATGCGTGTTTATACATTATATAACTGGCAGCAGTTGGTGAAAGAACCCATTACAGTTCATCGGTTAACTCAGTTTCACGCGCAATACAAATACTTGTTGATGGCTCATAACTATCAAGCTTACCGTGACTTAGGCCACTTGCTTGGTACTTATTTAGGTGATGATATAAACGCATTAGCTGATGAGTATATTCTCGGTTTAATGACAGCGTTGAAACGTCCAGCGTCAAGAAAAAACAACTCAAACACCTTAATGCACTTGCAAGGTTACTTCAAAAAAGATTTATCGAAAATCGAAAAAGAAGAAATGCGAGATGCAATAGACGAATATCGCCAAGGGTTGGTACCGCTTTATGTACCACTAACCTTGCTTAAGCATCACTTAAAGGTTCATCCTAATGAATATTTAAGCAAGCAAATATACTTTAACCCTTATCCTAATGAATTAAAGTTACGTTACGGTTTGTAATGAATACACTATTTTGGTTTAGGCGCGATTTGCGCCTTTTTTCAAACGAAGCGCTTATTGAAGCGTTAAATAATGGTGCTAAACACACCATTTTTTTTGTGTGCGAAAAACAATGGGCACAGCATAACACTGCACCAATTCAAATTGATTTGCTAAAACGCAGAGTCAGTTATATCCGTGAAAAATTAGCTGAGTATGGCATTAATTTACACGTGATAGAGGTTCCTTATTTCACAGACTGCCAAACTAAGCTTCTCGAATTTTGTCAGCAGTATGAGATTAAACACATATTAGCCAATAAAGAATATGAACTTAATGAGTTTAATAGAGATAAAGCGATTCAAGCGCAATGCGATCAACAGCAAATAACATTTACTTTATACGAAGGTGACATCATTGCACCTGTTGGCAGTGTACGCACACAAAACAATGAAATGTATAAAGTGTTCACGCCCTTTAAGCGGGCGTGGTTAAAACAGTATCAAGATACTCACTTTAGCTTGGCGCCGTGGCCATTATCTTCAAACCCTATTGATATTGAATCGTGTGAATTACTCAGCAGTGATGACAGTTCAAAAAAATGGCCGGTTGATGACGACACTTTAGCGAATGTGGTCGATAATTTTATCCATGATAAATTAGCAAGTTATGATGATGTACGCGATATACCCAGTGTAAAAGGAACCTCGGGTTTAAGCCCATATTTAGCATTAGGGGTTGTTAGCAGTAAGCAGTTAATGGTCAACATACAACAGCAGTATCCAGATATTTTGACTACCTCAAAAAGTAAAACCTTTACGTGGGTGAACGAGCTGATTTGGCGTGAATTTTATAAACACCTCATTGCCGAATTTCCTAAATTATCGCGCGGTGCTAATTTCAACGAAAAGTACGATAGTGTTGTTTGGCGTGATAATGAGGCTGAGTTTAAGCTTTGGTGTGAAGGCCGCACTGGCTATCCACTTGTTGATGCTGCCATGCAACAGCTATTGCAAACTGGTTGGATGCACAACCGTTTGCGAATGGTAGTGGCAAGTTTCTTAACTAAACATCTTTTAATCGACTGGCGTAAGGGCGAGCAGTTTTTTATGCAGCACCTTATTGATGGTGATTTAGCCTCGAATAATGGCGGCTGGCAATGGGCGGCAAGTACAGGCTGTGATGCACAGCCTTATTTTAGAGTGTTTAACCCTATTACTCAAAGTGAACGCTTTGATCCAAGTGGTCAATTTATTCGTAAATATCTGCCTGAATTAGAAAAAGTCCCAGATAAACACATTCATTTTCCTCATACCTATTTAGCAGCAACGGGGCAAAGTGAACACTGTTACTGGCCGGCAATTGTTGATCATAAAGCAGCACGAGCTAGGGCTTTAGATGCATTTAAGGTGTGATATGGATAACCAATTATCAGTCGATAAATTTGTAGAAATATATCAAAAGCTTGATAAAAATAACCTTGAGTTATTAACCGAAATTTATGCAAAAAATATACAATTTATAGATCCGCTGCACGAAATTAATGGTCTAGAAGATTTAAGGCGTTATTTTTGTGGTTTATACAGTAATGTTAAGGATTGTCGATTTGACATAACCGATTCATTTACCAACGATAATAACGCATTTGTGTATTGGACAATGTATTACTCTCACCCAAAACTGAATGCCGGTAAAACCATCACAGTGCAAGGGCACAGCAAGTTGGTATTTGAAGGCGACAAGATTGTAAAACATCGAGATTACTTTAATGCTGGTGAGCTGTTATACAAGCATATCCCATTACTAGGTAATATCATTAATTTTATTGATAAAAGGGCTGGTTAACTATGATTACCCTTATTACAGGTGCAACGTCGGGTATTGGTGAGAAACTTGCTATTAAGTATGCTGAGCAGGGTGATACAGTCATTGCGTGTGGACGAAATACGCAAAAGCTCGCTGAACTTGCCAAACATAACAACATAGAAACCTGCCAGTTTGATGCAACCAATTTGCAAGATATAAAAGCTGCCACTCTCGGCTACCCACAATTTGATCGCGTAATTCTTAATGCTGGCAACTGCGAGTATGTTGACGATGCACGTAATTTTGATAGCGCCTTATTTGAGCGCGTTATTAACGTTAACTTGTTATCAATGGGTTACTGCTTAGAGGCGCTTTTACCAAAAATAGTCTCTGGCGGGCAATTAGTAATGGTTAGTTCAAGTGTTACTTATTTACCATTACCACGTTCAGAAGCCTACGGTGCATCAAAGGCAGGCGTTAGTTATTTAGCTAAGAGCCTAGCGATAGATTTAACCGATGTTGATGTGACATTAGTACACCCTGGTTTTGTAAAAACCCCTTTAACTGATAAAAATGATTTCCCTATGCCGATGGCTGTTACAGCCGAAAAAGCGGCTGACTATATAATAAAAGGCGTCGCTAAACGCCGCAAAGAAGTTCATTTCCCCTATCGTTTTACACTTATACTTAAAGCATTGCGAATATTGCCACTTTCGCTTTGGCTTAAAATTGCAAAAGGATTAACCCGTTGAAAAAAATAGCAATAATTGGGACTGGCGTATCAGGTTTAACCTGCGGACATTTACTGCACAAGCATTACGATGTCACATTATTTGAAAAAAATGATTATATTGGTGGTCACACCGCAACTGTAGATGTAGAGCACAGCGGTATTAATTACGCGGTAGATACGGGGTTTATTGTATTTAATGATAGAACGTACCCTTATTTTGAAAAGTTGCTTGAACGCATTGGTGTAAAACGTAAACCGACACAAATGAGTTTTAGTGTGCATAACGAAGCAACCGGCTTTGAATACAATGGGCATACATTTAGTAGTTTATTTGCTCAGCGCAGAAATATAGTTAGACCTAAATTTTGGCGTTTATTGTATGACATCGTGCGTTTTAATAAGTTATGTAAGGCTTTGCACGCAAAAGGTCACTACACAGAGCAATCACTAGGTCAATTATTACAACAACATCGTTTTAATGATTTCTTTAAATACCACTACATTTTACCTATGGGTGCTGCCATTTGGTCTACTAGCATTAAAGAAATGGAAAATGTAGGGGTTGAGTTTTTTGTAAAGTTTTTCTTTAACCATGGTTTGCTAGACATTACTAATAGACCTCAATGGTACGTTATTCCCGGTGGCTCGCGAGAATACATTAAGCCTTTAATTGCCGGTTTTGCCGACAACATAAAACTTAACAGTCACATTAAGTCTGTCACTAGAAACGCAGAAGGCGTAACAATTACCTTTGCAGATGATCAGCAAGCACAGTTTGATAAAGTCATTTTTGCCTGTCACTCTGATCAAGCTTTAGCTTTGCTTGGCGATCCTTGTGAGCAAGAAACCACTGTTTTGGGTGCTATCCCGTACACAGAAAATTCAGTAGTACTTCACACTGATGAATCATTATTACCGGATAGAAAAGCCGCATGGGCAAGTTGGAATTATTTGCTCAATAACAATACCGATAAAGCGGCGGTGGTTACGTATCAAATGAATATACTGCAAGGGATCAAATCAGATACACAGTTCTGCGTTACCTTGAACCACTTAGAAGGTATTAATCAGAGTAAAATTTTACGTGAATTTACCTATCATCATCCGGTATTTAATCAATCATCTATTGCCGCTCAACAGCAAAAGCATACCGTTGATGGACAAAATAACACGTACTTTTGCGGAGCGTATTGGTACAACGGTTTTCATGAGGATGGTGTGCGCAGCGCCGTTGATGTGGCCAAGCAACTTGGAGTAGAGTTTGACTAATGCAGTGTATTTAGGCGATGTTAAACATCGCCGTTTTGCTGTTAAACACCACGCGTTTAATTACCCGCTTTATATGATGTGGGTTGACTTAAATAACATCGAAGCACTTAACGGGGTACATAAACAACTTGGTACCACAGGATTTAAGGCTTTAAAATTTAAACAGTCTGATTATTTGAAAGGATTGGCGAATACTGACAATAACCCCATTGTAGAGCGTGCTCACGCTCAGTTAGCTGCGCTAGGGGTTACAGAAAAGTTCAGTCATGTTTATATGTTAGGGCAGTTACGCTGCTTGGGTATTTACTTTAGCCCCGTTAATTTTTATTTTTTTGGCCATGACGATAATCAATTTAGCTACATGGTCGCTGAGGTGAGTAATACCCCATGGAATGAGCGACATTACTACTTGGTTCCACTACAAAAAAAAGTGAACTTTAAGAAAGTTTTTTCCGTATCACCTTTCATGAACTTAGATATGAACTACCATTGGACTGTCCGGCAAAAGCAAGACAATATACTGATACGTATAGAAAATAAGCGTGATGACGATTTACTTTTTGACGCATCACTAAGGTTACAGCGTCAAACACTGAGCTGTGAACAAATGAATAAATTGCTTAAGCGTTTTCCAGCAATGACATGGTCTATTTTCAAAGGTATTTATTACCAAGCGTTTAAACTATTTGTTAAAAAAGTCCCATTTTTAGGTCATTCAGGTAGATCATAATTTTTTATTAATTTATGTTGTTTAACAAGTAATAACAATAATATAGGTAAGTGTATGGAAAAGGTATCGAGCTTACGCGTTCAAGAACGCACAAGTTGGTTTACTAACTTATACAAGAAGTTAGTATTCAAAGCGTTCTCGTCTATTGAAACAGGCCAAATAGTGCTTGTAGACAATAATCAGCAGTCTGTATTTGGCGATATGTCATCAGAGCTTAAAGTAACGGTAACCGTTAATGATACTGCTATGTATAAAGCATTTGCGCTCTCGGGAAGTATTGGCGCGGGAGAATCTTACATATTAGGGCAGTGGCAGTGTGATAACTTAACTCGGTTGATAGAAATTTTTGCAATTAACCAAGACCAACTAGACGCATTTGAAAAGAAATTCGCTTTTTTTAGTAACATTGCTCATCGTATAAACCACATTAAAAATAAAAACTCTCACTCGGGCTCTAAAAAGAATATTGTTGCACACTACGACTTAGGCAATGACTTATACGAGTCTTTTTTAAGCAAAGAAATGCTTTATTCAAGTGCCGTATACCCAAGTAAAGACGCCACCCTCGAGCAAGCACAGCAATACAAACTACAGCGTATTTGTGAACAAGTCGAGTTACAACAAGGCGACACTGTCATTGAAATTGGTACAGGTTGGGGAGCATTTGCAATTTATGCGGCTACTCACTACGACTGCCATGTAACAACCACTACCATCTCTGATGAACAGCACGATTATGTTGCAAATAAAATTAAAGAGCTTGGGCTTGAAAACAAAATAACCTTGCTCAAACAAGATTACCGTTTACTAACCGGTAAATACGATAAGCTAGTATCAATTGAGATGATAGAGGCGGTTGGTCATGAGTACTTGCCTAGTTTTTTCACTCAGTGCGGTCAGCTATTAAAAGACGACGGTGCTATGCTTATTCAAGCAATTACAATTAGCGATCAGCGTTACCAGCATTATTTAAAAAATTCTGACTTTATTCAGCAGTATATTTTTCCTGGTGGGTGTTTGCCTTCGCTCAACGAAATGAGTGAGCAAATAAAAAATCATACCGATATGAATATCCACACAGTTAGCGATATTGGTGCTCACTACGCAAGAACCCTTGCTGATTGGCGAGATCGTTTCATTGCAAGTTGGCCAAACCTCGATAGTAATAAATTTGATGAGCGATTTTATCGTTTATGGCTATTTTACTTTGCTTATTGCGAGGGCGCATTTAGAACACGCGCAACAAGTACCGTGCATTTAATGGCACGCAAACCCCGTTTTACGAGTAGTAATGATGAGATTGCACTCGCTTATTAATTTTGTACTGTTTCAAGTAGTGTGGTTTTTATGCCTACTGCTTGAACAGCATTCAATTGTCTATTCAACAGTAGTCATTGCATTAATGTTTTATTTGTCAGCGCAAAAAAAACAGGATGCTTTTTTGCTTCTAAAGTGCTTACCACTAGCCTTACTAGGTGAATTTATCGCGGTTAAGTTCGGTCTGATTGAATTTAAAGTAGCGCCATTTCCGCTTTGGTTAGTGTTTTTATGGGCTGCTTTATTGCTATGTATTAACACCTCAATGTCGTTTTTAACAACCCTCAAACCTTGGCAAGCGTTTATTGTATGTTTAGCGTTTGCACCAGGAAGTTATTGGGCGGGGGCGCGATTCGACGTGTTAGAACTTGGCTTGCCGCTATGGCAATTTTGGCCTTTATACGGTGCTTTATGGGCTGCAACGTTTAGCGTTATTTTATTTATTAACGGTAAAATTGGCGCGTTTATTAAGCAATAAAACAATTGTATTTACTGCTTGGAGCTGATTATGAAAACGCTTTTAAATTTAGTACTAATTTATGCCCTGTTTAACCATGCTGCTTATGCTGATACTCAGTTTAACAAAGTGGGCGAGGCACGTATGGAATACCTTTTTTGGGATGTTTATGATGCAACGCTTTTTACTCCCTCTGGATCTTATAGTCCCAAGCAAGCGTCGGTTAAATTTACTTTAACTTACCTGCGCGACTTTGATGCTAAAGACATTGTAAAAGCCACTAAAGAGCAATGGCAACATTTAGGTAAATCACAATTATCAGCTCGCTATGCAGATAAATTATTAGCCATATGGCCAGACATTAAAAAGGGTGAATCGTTAACCTTGCTGACCGATCAGCAAGGACACAGTATTTTCTTTCACAATGACAATGAAATAGGCCGCATAGAAGACACCACTTTTGCCGATGACTTCTTAGCTATTTGGCTAAGTGAGAACACCTCAGAACCATCGATTAGAAATCAACTTTTAGGGATTTAATATGATTAATCTAAAACGTATAAAAGTAACTTTGCTGCTTGTAGTAAGCTTCTTTATTGCAAGTTGTTCAGCGCCGAGTGTAGAGCATTACAAAGGCTCAGAACCTAATTTCGATTTTAAGACTTTTTTTAGCGGCGATTTAAAAGCCTACGGTGTTGTACAAGACTTTAAAGGCGAATTAACCCGAAAGCTTGTTGTAGACTTGAGCGCTACTTGGGATGGCAACCAAGGCGTTATTGAGGAAGACTTCGTTTATGATGACGGCGAAACCCAAAAACGTATTTGGAAAATAACCTTAAACGACGACAACACGTTAACCGGTAATGCTTCTGATGTTTTAGGCACGGCCACAGGCAAAAGTGAAGGCAGTGTTTTTCATTGGAACTACAATGTAGAAATTCCTTACGATGGCAGCACTTTTGAAGTTAACTTTGATGATTGGATGTATTTAGTCACCAACACGCGCTTGATAAACCGCACATCTATTGTTAAGTTTGGCGTTGAGGTCGGGGAAGTGACCTTAGTAATAGAAAAAATATAGCGACTCATCACAGTGCATAGCTGCACTATATTTGTGCTTAAATTAAGTTTTTGTTAACCCAACTCGCTGTATTTTACAGTGAATTATTATAATTTTACTAATTTTTTAGTATTTTAGATAAAAAACGTAATTTGCTGTTGCTAACTCTTCGAAAATGCATAAAGATAGGATTTGCGAAGGCAAAATAATAACGAATAGGAATCTAATAATGAACAAAGCTCAACTAGTTGAAAAAATCTCTACTGACGCAGAAATCTCTAAAGCAGCCGCTACACGTGCACTTGATGCATTCACAGGCGCTGTAACTTCTTCACTAAAAGAAGGCAACTCTGTTGCATTAGTTGGTTTTGGTACTTTTTCAGTTAAAGAACGTGCTGCTCGCACAGGTCGTAACCCACAAACAGGTGCAGAAATCCAAATTTCAGCAGCGACTATTCCAAGCTTTAAACCAGGTAAAGGTCTTAAAGACCAAGTAAACCTATAAGGTTTAGGTTTATAAAAATAATAAAAGGGCTATTAAGCCCTTTTTTTTTGCCGTAAATTTAACGCTTATTTAGCTTTAAGCGCCTTATCTCCGCGACCAATGCCGACCGCGCCAGAGCGAACCACTTCTATAATGTCTGTTTCATGACGTAAGGTATCTAAAAACGACTCTATTTTATCGGTACTGCTTACCAATTGTAAGCTGTAACTTTGACGCCCCATATCTAAAATAGCGCCCTGAAATACATCTACAACCCGTGTTACAGCAGCTCGCGTAGCTTCATCTTGAGCAAATACTTTTACTAGTAACAGTTCGCGCTCTATGTGGCTCATTTCGGTTAAATCAATCACCTTAAGTACATCGACCAGTTTATTTACCTGTTTGGTGATTTGCTCAACAATTCTATCATCGCCTTTAGTGGTGACAGTAATACGCGAGAGTGACTCATCATCAGTGGTTCCAACAGTTAAACTATCAATATTGTAAGCTCGTTGAGAAAAAAGCCCCACTATACGTGATAACGCACCGGGTTCATTTTCTAATAATATAGATAATATACGACGCATTATGCCTTTACTCCTTTTCTTAACCACATCTCATCTATGCCACCGTGCTTAATTTGCATCGGGTAAACATGTTCTTTTTCGTCTACTAAAATATCTAAAAACACTAATCTATCGGTTATCGACATGGCTTTGTCTATTGCCGGCTGTAATTCATCCAGTGTATTGACTCGTATTCCTACATGGCCGTAACTTTCTACAAGTTTTACAAAGTCAGGAAGTGATTCCATATATGAAGATGAGTGTCTGCCGCCATAAATCATATCTTGCCATTGTCTAACCATACCTAGTGAACGGTTATTTAACGAGATCACTTTTACCGCTAAGTTGTATTGTAAACAAGTAGAAAGCTCTTGAATGTTCATTTGAATAGAGCCATCGCCAGTCACACATAAAGACTCTTTATCCGGAAAGGCGAGCTTAACCCCCATAGCTGCTGGTAAGCCAAAGCCCATGGTGCCTAAGCCACCTGAGTTGATCCACTGACGAGGGTGCTTAAATGGGTAATACTGCGCTGCAAACATTTGGTGTTGGCCCACATCTGAACTGACATAAGCATCACCATTAGTCGCTTTATAAATAGCCTCTATAACTGCTTGAGGCTTAATTTTATCGCCATCGGTATTGTAGTTTAAGCATTTTTGTTCGCGCCAACTGATCACCTGTCGCCACCAATCTTCTTGTGCACTGCGGTCTATTTTTATTGGGCTTTTATCTATAGCAGTTTGTAACTGTTCAAGTACCGTGGCTAAACAGCCAACAACCGGAATATGTGCTTTTATGGTTTTGGAAATTGAAGTCGGATCGACATCTACATGCACGATAGTGGCATTAGGGCAAAACTTTTGTACGTTATTGGTAACCCGATCATCGAATCGTGCGCCAAGGGCTAAAATAACATCAGCATTGGCCATGGCTTTATTTGCTTCTAATGTACCGTGCATACCCAACATACCAATAAAGTTAGGGTGAATGCCTGATATACCGCCTAGTCCCATTAGGGTATTGGTAATAGGGGCATTAAGCGATTCGACTAAGTGGGTTAGTTGCTCTGATGTATTTGAAAGCACAATTCCGCCACCAGAATAAATAACCAGCTTTTTCGCTTCTAAAATAGCAGTAACGGCCTTACGAATTTGTTTAGAGTGACCCTTGGTATTAGGGTTGTAGGTTCTGAGTTCTGTTGCCGCTGGAAAGTTGTAAGCAAAGGTTAGCTCAGGGTTAAGCATGTCTTTAGGAAGTTCAACGACAACTGGGCCTGGGCGACCTGAGCTGGCAATATAAAAGGCTTTAGCAAGAATATTGGGAATTTCACTAGCGCTTCTACAATTAAAGCTATGCTTTACAATCGGACGAGAGCAGCCAACAATATCCGTTTCTTGAAACGCGTCATCGCCAATTAAGTTGGTTGGCACTTGACCTGATAACACCACCATCGGAATAGAATCCATATACGCAGTTGCTATGCCTGTTACACAGTTTGTTGCCCCTGGTCCAGAAGTGGCAAGTACAACACCGACTTCACCGGTTGCTCTTGCGTAACCATCGGCCATGTGTGTGGCGGCCTGTTCGTGACGGACTAAAATATGTTCAATATCATCTTGCTGAAATAGCGCATCATATAAGTCTAATACTGAGCCACCGGGGTAACCGAATATATACTTAACGTTTAACTCTTTTAATGACTTAACAACCAATTCAGAGCCATTATATTCTTGTTTACTCATCCTCATTCCTCTGTTGACTGATTTATGCAAAAAAAAACCCCCGCGTAGTGCGAGGGTTTTAAAAAGCATATTTCACCTTTTAATACATCCCCGCTGGGCTTATCACTAAGACCAGTACGAGTAAGACTAAAAGACGAAATTGTGTGTTCATGATGTTTTGCTCTTTAAAATAAAATGCTGTTTAAATTACAATTTTTGTATGTGGTTATTTTTAAGGCTTTTGCGCGCTCATGTCAACCCAAAACTAAAGTTTTTGGATTAAAAATTCACTTTTATATCTTTTT